>CAYXQH010000302.1:0-7361 GCA_964467425.1 uncultured Saprospiraceae bacterium | reverse complement strand
TGTTCTTCCAGTAGTTAAAATATCACTATCTCCACTATCTGCCCATCCATCTTTTTTAGTTGTAACATAAGTGTTGAAAGGGCTCGCAGCAGAGCTATTATCAAAAATCAAATAATAATCACCAGCTGGCAAATCTGTAAACAAATAATTTCCAGAGGTGTCGGTAACCATTGCTCCAAGCAATGTTCCTGTGTTAGCATTGTATAGTTCAACGGTAACTCCTTGAATTGGAACTTCTCCCATATTTTGTATTCCATCTTGATCTGCATCATGCCATACATAATTTCCAAGGTTGGCAGTTGGAATAGAAACTAATAGCGCATTATCTTCATCGTCTTCCGATTGATCGCCGTCATCATTATCAATTTCACTATCGATATCAGGTTGATCTGCTCCGGTGACCTCAGCGGTATTGATAATATCCATACCTGAGACATTTACTTCAGCTGTAATATCCAAAGTGGCTAATGCCCCAACTGGAAGTGAATTAATAGCCCAAACACCAGAAATGCCTGAGTAAGAACCATTTGGCGTCGTATGAGAAAGGTAAGTAAGACCGGCTGGTAAAATATCATCTACTGTAATACTAGTGCCATCCGCTGGCCCCTTGTTTTCAACTTGAATCGTATAAACAACTTGGTCACCAATCTGTACGGTTCCAGGAGCAACACTTTTTGTCAATTCAAGATCGGCTGAACATTTATCAATTTGAACGATATAACCACAATTACCCATTCCATCCATTGAAAAAGTATGTGTTCCAAAATAATCAGGAAAGGTAAATGGATCAGGAGTGAAGGTTTGGCTGGTTGCCCCGCCAATAGCGACACCATCAAAAAACCATTGGTAGGTGAGTGCTTCTGGTGCAATCAATTCTGGAACCTCAAAATCACAAGCGATTATTGTAGGAACGGTGGTACAGGTATTTCCTTTATCATCCTCAGAAGGGACACCGTTGTTTGGCGTAGAGTCGATGTCTGTATTGTCCATTGAACTGATTTCGGCACAATTAAAAATCAAACCCACTTCATCAACTTGAGCCGTGATTTCTAAAGTATCGATGGTGCCCACTGGTTGGATACCGATAGTCCAAAGTCCTGTTGTTTCATCATAACCGCCGATGGTTACATTATCTGAAATGAAAGTCAATCCTGATGGTATTATTTCTGTTACTTCGACGCTTGATGCAGCCAATGGACCTTTATTTTCAACTATAATTAAATAGGTTAAAATATCGCCGACATTAGCCATGTCTGTGTTTACTTCTTTGTTTAATTCTAAATCTGTACAATTGATGCCTAAGCCAACAGTTTGCTCATATCGTTGCTCACAGCCATCAGCATTGGTATAGGTGAGAGTATAGGTGACCGGTGCTGTAATTGCCCCAGACATGGTAGGTCTTGCAATGTTTGCATTGTCTAAATCAACCGTTGGAGTCCATTGATAATCTGAGAAACCAATCGGTCCACTCAAAATTACAAAGCTTTCAGGGCAAATTCTTGCAGGATTTCCGATCTCTGTTAATGTTGGTAAAACAGTAATTTGAGCAGTATCAAAGGAAGTACAAATATCGTTTACAGTCGTTACAAGCACATACTCGAAAACCACTGGTGAAGTATTTGTATTATTATATGAAAATAACGGATTTGCAATACGGCGATCTGAAAGAGCCGATACAGGCGCTCCATTTAAACCAGCCCAGAAGTAATCGAAAGCTGCAACATCTTCTCCACATCCTAAATTGATCATTCCATTATTACAAATGGTGGTATCAATTCCTGCATTCAAATAATTTACTTCTTCAATTGGAAGTGGGTCGGTACAACTACAGCCATCATAATCAATTATCAACGGACATGATTGACTCGGATCGATGGTAAAAGTACCTGACAAATTAATCGATCCACCCACTGGAATAGGATCTGAACTGCTCAAGGTTCCTAATAAAATATCACCAGCAGTCAGGTCAATTTCATCGTCTCCATCACTATCAAAATAGATATTTAAGTCAGTATTGGTGTTGATTGCTTGCGTTCCAGTATTTGAAACGGTAATATTTTCAATTATTAATTCTTCAGCACCACATCCTGCATTAATTTCAACATCGGAAAATTCTACTTGGAATTGATCAAAAACTACACTTTCCTCCTTTGAACCACTTGCGAGACTTACATTACATTCATCCCCTCTACACAAGACGGTGACTGGTGATAGGGTACGAACCAAAATCGGTTGCTCCGTATATCGACAAGTCGCCTGAGCAGGATCGGTTACAACATCAAAAAGAAAATCAATTGGAGTAAATGCCGGAATATTAGGAACAACAGCCCATTTCAACTCTTGAATTCCATTTACAAAACTGATAATAGGTTCTGCGTTTGAAACATATGTAGAAATGGCGAAAAGGCTCGAACCTGGAATATAATTAGTCCCTAAAGGAAGCGCAATTAATATGGTGTCTGTACCATCTGTTGGGCTAATAAAGGTAACATCCGATGAAACTGTTGCAGTCCCTCCACAAGCATTTATTGGTTCTCCGCTAGGATCAATAACAGATAAATTGATCAATGCTCGATTAGAAGGAGTGACTCCATCAATTTGTACTTGATTGGCTGCTTGTAAAGCAGAAATAACTTCTTCGCCACAGGCTGTCATTCCTCGACTGACAAATCTTGGGAAATCTCCACCGATAAAATCACAGTTTGTTTCGGTATTAAATTTTATTCTTATTAATCGCTCCGTAACATCTGGCTCATCGAGACCCGGTAACCCATCAGCAGCTATTTCTGGGATGAGTTGGTCTAACTCCCAAATAAATTCAATCCCAAGTGTTGTAACGATAACTTGCGTAGGAGCGAATAGTGAATTACTGAAATTTGGATTAGCAGCATCACAAGGATAACACGCTTGTTCAGATCCTGGAATGATAGTCATTCCGCTGGTATACGGAAGAAAAACAGAAACCTGTGGCTCATATAAGATGGCGCGTTGTGTATTCCCCGCTTGAATTTCGTATTCAAATTCCTCACAAGAAGTAACTTCATTGGGGTGTGAGATAAGCGCCTGCTGTATCTCACCTGGCAAAGGATCGGTGAAAAGCTTAAGGGTGTCTAAATCACATGGCCAACCGCCTGACAATACCTCCAATCTATCTGCTGGATAATCAAGACAATCGTAACCAACTACTACAAGTAAGGAGTCTTTATCACAAAGATCATAATTGTAGTTTAGGTTGAAACTTGGTCCGCCACCAGTGGCAACATCCCCAAGTTGAAAAACACCATTTGCCTCCGGTACAGCAGAGCCATCTGCAAATGTGAATCCTTGAGGTTGAATTGAAGATGGATTGATGATCACTATAAAAGCATTGTTGGCACCATTCCCCAGGTTGTTGACGAATAAATCCCAACTACCTCCGACTCCGTTTGCTTCTTGTATTGGTTGAGGGGATTGTAAAGATAACTCTGGTCCATTCGGTATGAAATCATGGTTGCTCGAAGCTGTAAAGAATATCGGATCTACAAATGGAGAACAGAATTCTACAATTCTGGTATATTCATAATAAGCACTATGCTCGACATTGGTTTCAATGGTACACGGAACATCGAAGTTCATTCTCAACCGTTGATCATTTGCTTCATCAGAAAATGCAAGATTTGGATTAGTGCCACAATCTGCATAAAGGTTGGTCAAATCGGTCACAAACGTATCATTGACAAACGAAACTAAATCTGAGCGAGTAACCGTTGCATCAGATACACCACCTGCTTGAGTAGTCCTTCTCATACGATAGCTACTACTGTTGTAAATGTAACCAGGAGGCAGTGCTAATTTGGTTTCGGTAACATAAGACCAATTTCTAAATTCAAAAGGAAAGGGATCAATTCCCTCAAAGCCACCACCGATACAAAATTCCGATCTGATTTCATTGTTGTAGCCACAACCAGTGAAATTTCGACCGCCGTTTCCAGTAAGAAAACTATAACCCACCGCAGATACGGCTCCAGGTAGCGCTACATTACACTTTAATCTATCTCCAGGAGCAACAGGTTGAGGAGTCAAAGCACCGTAAAAACAATTTTCAAAATTGAGTGTGGTAATGGTGCAACCAATATTTTCGGTTAAAACGACATCACCACTCAAAGCAATAGAATCTCCGTCTTCAAAAACAAAATCAGCAGGAACGTCGCCGCATCCTCTGATTTCATTTACACTAATATCGAATCTAATAATTTGACCATCTGTAACAGAACCTAACCCGTCACAAGTATAAGTACCACCATTAGCATCTACGATTGTTAGCGAATTGTTACCAATAGGCAAAAGAAGTACATTGGTTGCTGAAAAATCTTTTTCAAAAAATACATAATCAAGAGAGGGGGGCGTACCTGCATCTAATCTAATGTCACCCATTGCCGTAAATCGTGCTTGATCGCCCTGCATAATCCTATCTAATCTAATATTAGATGAATGAGTAGTTCCGGCAGCATCTGGGCAACCATCTTGATTTAGATCTGGTTCTCCCAAACAGGTTCTTTCAATCATATAGTTATTGATGGCTACTCCATTACAAGGCCCACAACAACCTCCTGGTTTTAAGTGAGTTAAACCGGTCTCACATATTATCCTTATTTCACATTGGTCTGCACAATTGTCACCATAATTAAAATATAATTCAGCTGGTGCAGATACATTAGCACCACAAGTACAAGTATTGTAGGTCAAGTCAATATTGATATTTGAATTTCTAAATTGCGCTATTGAATTTCCAAACGCGTCACCAAAACAAGCGTTAATCGTTGCAGGTCCGGTTACCACACCTGCTGGAGAGAGAGAGGTAGGAGTTACGATAATGCTTCCATCTCTTGATACCCATTCAAAAGTATTGGCCGGATTGTATTCCATATTTGCGGGTACTGAAATTTCAAAACAGTATTCTCCCTCAGGATGAAGTTCACTGATTTGTGTATCGAAACTCAATAAAGAATAATTGAAAGTTCCAGTTTGACCAAGGTCTAATTCAGGAGGAGCTGTACCTGCGCCAACTGCATTAAAATCTACTGAGCTAAATGAACCATTTCTTGCAATGATCGAGTTACCACAAAGTAAATTGTATCTCGCCTGCAAGGTAATTCCAGCGTATGAAGGACTTGCAGCACAAGATTCTATGCAACAATTGTATAAATTTATGGTCACAATCATTTCTGAACCGGGCGCCAAATCTGCCAAAGTAGGGGTATCGAATCTATCATAAAAATTAGCGTTTCCAGAATTACAATTACTTGCAGGAGGGGCAATGGTAGAAGTAACTAAGGAAGGATCGACTGATTGTGTCGCTCCACCATCTATGGCAAAAGTAAGGCTAGATGCATCGGTAGCAGAATTTTGCTGATTTCCACCTGCAATGTCAAACCTTAATTGAAAATTGGTTGCATATCCAATACCATTATTAGCTACTCTAAATTGTAGTTCGACGGCATCTTCAAAACAATCAGGAAAAGTTCTACTTAAGGCTGTCACTTGCACATTAGGTGCATCTGAAGAAAGTGCAACATCGAATTGGGTCTCCACTTCATCACAATCTAATCCGTTACAACCCCATCGTGAGGTAAATAGGGAGCTACGGTCATCGCAAGATTCTATCGTTACCTCTTCAGACCAGACAAAGGATTCGTTGTTTGCAGGATTATTGGTAGGTGCTTCAAATAAATCATCGCCATCCCCAATATTATAAGTACCAAAATCACTTAAAAGCAACTTATAAGTATCGCCTGCTGCGGTAGATGAAATAAGCGTAAAATCTGCCGGATCAACTGGAATCCCATTTATGGATTGATTTGAAACAGAAATGCCTGATTCATAAAAAATTTCTATTCCGAGTTCATCCAAAAATGAGATAAATCCAGATTGTTCTACAATTACTTCTCGACTAAAAGTTTCTCCAATGAAAGATCCAATGTAGCCAGTATTTGTTGATCCTGTAATTGCAATACTGGGAAACTTTACAGAAGAGTTGAATTCCTGACTTCCGTTCGCTGCTGAGTTAGTCCAAACCGTTGTTTGAGATTCGCCTAAATCATTTAGAAAATCAAAATTAAATTCAATAATTGCCAATCCTCCACCATTGAGGAAATCTAAAAAACGACAATCCGTTTCCATTTCCCAAGTAAAAGTGGTTGGTCCATCTAAATCTCCTATATTGATGATTGGATTGGTGAGATTGGAAACATCTTCACTTATCTGCGGAGAAAAACTACCGGGAATGTATTCTACACCCTCAACACCTCCGAAAAGTAAATTTAAATCCAGTTCTACTTCTGTCAGGTTATTACCTGAAACATCTAAAGAAAATGTAGCCGGCCCTCCACAAATTACCAATTCAGCAGTAGCATTACTTGGTGGAGTGAATTGAGTAACAATGAGTTGTGCATTGACGATACCTATTGAAATGGTAATCCATGCAAAAACTAATAAGCTTCTGAACATGATCATTTGATTTGGGTGGGAAACCAAAACTGGAACCCCTAATATTTAATAAATAAGATGCTTTTGGTTTATCTTAAAAATTACCTTTTTTAGATAAAAATTTCTATTTCGTTGAGTGGTTGTTAACCTATCGAATTGCAAGTCTTTCTTCGGGTGATCAAGGAGTTTTTCTATAGTACTTATGATTGTATTGATGTACTTCTTAACCTTGCTTAGACTCCATTTAAAATTGCTTTGGTCTATTCCCAAGATTCAATAATCTTATCTGAAAATTCTTGAAAATTATATGTTAGATCGTGTCCTTAATCTTCCAATTCAGCATCTTAATTCTTGACCGGTTGATTAAGTTGCAATGATTGAATTTTGTAAAAATAATGTTAAAATAAAATTTATAGGTATTAGACTACTGCTAAGCATTGGGTAATGTTTAGGAGTTAATCTAGGAATACCGTAGATAAATAGTTTTTAAATTTATTCGTCAAATCAATGACGAGAATAGGCACTTTAAAAATTGAATTTGTTTACAATTGGTATTTGAAAGATAGTTTTGTTTCTATTAATTTTCTGTAAGCAGATCTTTAATCTAAATCTGTAAAACTGACTTTTTATAAAATCAGATTGTATTCATGAAAGTTGTTTAAAAATAGATTTTAAGTTGCATATAATTGCCTTTGAAACTCCAAAGTGAATTTGGGATAAACGTTTCAAAAACCCTGTTTATACTTCCGTAGAGCGAGGCTACGCAACTTTAAGCGCTAATTTTTAGAACTCAAAATCAAATGTTTTGCTTCTAATTCTATTGATAAACAACTTCTTGATATATATTGTATTCAATATCAAATATTGCTGAATAATTATTGTTATAATGCATAGCG
>CAYXQH010000301.1:0-7370 GCA_964467425.1 uncultured Saprospiraceae bacterium | reverse complement strand
TAGCGCTCGATGCTATTCCTAAACACTTGGTGAGTAAGTATGGTGTAATAGATGGAAAAAAAATAGAAGAGCATCTTTTTAAGATAGAAAATCTAATCGAAAAACCGCCTGTAGAAGAAGCTCCATCTAATTTAGTTATAGCAAGCCGTTACGTTTTAACTCCGGAAATTTTTAAATTACTGGAAACGATTCCTCGAGGGCATAATAATGAAATACAATTGACGGATGCAATGCGTGTTTTGCTGGAAACGCAAGAAATGTACGGATTGGAGTTTGACGGAATCAGGCACGATGTCGGAAGTAAATTGGGTTTTATAAAGACGAATATAATGTATGGTTTGGAGCATAAAGCTTTTAAGAAAGACTTAAAAAACTGGATCAGAGGTTTAGAGTTAGAATAATTTTGTATTTTCAGTCATATAAAAATAAACCGGATGATAAGAATATTTCCTTTAGTCGTTCTTGTGCAAATTTTTTGCTTGTATCATGCCTATAAAAATAACACAGAACAAAAGTGGTTTTGGCTCATTGTGTTTCTTCCATTTATAGGATCGATTATCTACCTTTACTATCATTTTTATAATCGGACAACGGTGGAAACTGTAAGTGAAACGATTACTAAAGTCGTAAATACAAATTACAAAGTAGAGCAATTAGAAAAAGAAGTAAAGTTCAGCGATACCGTTACGAATAAAACCCAATTAGCCGAAGAGTATGTCAATATTGGGTCCTACGACAAAGCAATTGACCTTTATAAATCTTGCCTCAAAGGAACCCATGCTGATGATCCTGATATCCTCTTAGGTTTGGTCAAATCAACATATTTGAATAATAATTATGATGCAACGATCCAATATGGAAAAATAATTGAAAGCGAAAAGATTTTTCAAAATGCGGAAGAACGAGTAGCTTATGCCTGGGCATTGTTTAATACAGGAGATAGTGCAAATGCAGAGAAAAATTTCGAAGCAATGGATTTTCAATTTTCCAATTATAAACAACGATTAGAATATTGTAATTTTTTAAAAGAAGAAAACAGAATCGACGATGCTAAAGCAAAGTTGAGTGAAATGATCGAAGAGATTGATCACATGGATCGTAAGGAACAACGATCAAAGCGAACGATTTACAGAGACATTAAAAACTTCTATGGGGCTATTTAATAGGGGGCTAAAATGAAAAGTACGATTCGCCAGGAAAGTCACGAAGATTATAATAGTGTAGAAAAGGTCATCGAAGCTGCTTTCAAAAACGAAGTAAAAAGCGATCAAACAGAACATTTTTTAGTAGCTCGGTTACGAAAGTCTGCTGCTTTTATTCCAGCACTTTCATTGGTAGCTGTTTTAGAAAATCAAATCGTTGGGCATATATTGTTATCTAAAATTAGCATCAATAATGAAAATAATAAAACAGCATCTTTAGCATTAGCACCGGTTTCTGTGCATCCTGATTTTCAACGAAAAGGAATTGGTAGTCAATTAATAGAATCGGCGCATGCTATAGCTCAAAAACAAGGATTTAAGTCTATTGTGCTGATTGGTCACGAAAATTACTATCCAAGATTTGGATATCAGCAAACCGCAAAATATGGAATCCAACTTCCATTTGAAGCCCCCAAAGAAAATTGTATGGTCATCGAATTAGTAGAAGATGGATTAAATGGGGTGCATGGCATAGTCGAATATTCTCCAGTATTTTTTGAATAGAATAAAATTATGAACTTAAAATTTAGACAAGCTTTATTTATCCTGCTTTTGATTTTTATTGGAAATCAACTATCAGCACAGGATTGGCAAAATTTATTTAATGGAAAAGATTTGAGCGGGTGGACGCAATTAAATGGTGAAGCCAAATATCATATTGAAGATGGAGCGATTGTAGGAACAACGGTTTCGAATACTCCAAATTCCTTTTTGACGACCGATAAAAAGTATGGGGATTTCATTTTAGAATTTGAAATCCTTGTCGACCCTTCCTTGAATTCGGGCGTACAAATCCGGAGCAACAGCAATCCCGATTATCGAAAAGGTAAGGTGCATGGCTATCAGGTCGAAGTCGATCCAAGTGCACGTGCTTTTACAGGAGGTATTTATGATGAAGGGCGAAGAGGTTGGATGTATCCACTTTCCAGAAATGAAAAAGGGCGAAAAGCTTTTCAAAATGGTGTCTGGAATAAAGTTCATATCGAAGCAATCGGTAAGCATATTAAAACCTGGGTCAATGGAATACAATGTTCCAACCTAGTGGATGATTTAACAGCCGAAGGTTTTATTGGTTTACAAGTACATAGTATTCCGAAAAGTCAAAAGGCTGGAGCACAGGTTCAATGGCGAAACCTCCGAATTTTAGAAAAGGATTTAAAATCTCATCAATGGGCGGATGATCCTGAAGTACCGCAAATTAGTTTTTTAATCAACCAAATCACTCCCATGGAAAAACGACATGGCTGGCGATTATTATGGGATGGGAAAACGACGAATGGTTGGCGTGGAGCAAAGCTGGATCAATTTCCAAAATCAGGCTGGGAAATGAAGGATGGCGTTTTGACTGTGCTGGCTTCTGATGGAGGCGAATCTACGGGAGGTGGTGATATTATTACCGAGGCAGTTTTTAGCGATTTTGAACTGGAACTGGAATTTAAAATTACCGAAGGCGCAAATAGTGGTATTAAATATTTTGTAGATGCTGAATTAAATAAAGGACCGGGTTCCGCTATTGGTTGTGAATTTCAAATCCTTGATGATCGAAAACATCCGGATGCTAAAAAAGGTGTCAATGGAAATCGGACGATGGCTTCATTGTATGATTTAATAAAAGCAGAGAATTTAAATACAGAAGGTCGTAGCAAACAATTTAAAGGTATTGGACAATGGAACAAGGCTCGAATTGTTTCGAAAAATGGAATAGTCGAACATTGGTTGAATGGTGAAAAAGCCGTGGAGTATGATCGACATTCGCAAGTATTTAGAGCGCTCGTTGCTTATAGTAAATATAAAAAATGGGAAAAATTTGGACAATGGGCACAAGGACATATCCTTCTGCAAGATCATGGTAATACGGTCCATTTTCGAAATATAAAAATCAGAGAATTTTAATTGAATTATAAGATTCTATTTTAAAACAAAACACTAAAACCACCACACATGGATAGACGTACTTTTACTAAAAAATCGGCTATGGGGCTTTCCCTATTTGCTATGCCAGCGTGTAGTTATTCTCGGATCATCGGCTCAAATGAACGAGTCAATTTTGCTGTTGCCGGATTAAACGGAAGAGGACAGGCACATATAGGTGCAATCTCTCTTTGTGAAAACTCATCGGTGGCTGCTCTTTGTGAAGTAGACTCCAGACTCTTAGAAAAAGTCGGAGGAGAAATGGTCAAGAACGGTATGCAAAAAACTAAAAATTATAAAGATATTCGGAAAGTTCTGGAGAATAAAGATATCGATGCATTAGCCATTGCAACGCCAGATCATTGGCATGCTCCGATGGCAATTATGGCAATGAATGCAGGGAAAGATGTTTATCTTGAAAAACCATGTAGTCATAATCCACAAGAAGGAGAGTGGTTGATTGCTTCACAAAAGAAAACGGGAAAGGTACTTCAAATTGGAAATCAGCAACGTTCTGCGCCAAAAACGATTTTGGCAATGAAAGAAATTCAAGAAGGAATTATAGGAGAGGTATATTATGGAAAAGCCTGGTACACCAACAGCCGAGGAAGCATTGGTGTCGGTAAAAACACAGCTGTTCCAGAATGGTTAGATTGGGAACTATGGCAGGGACCCGCTCCACGGAAAAAGTATAAAGATAATTGGGTGCATTATAATTGGCATTGGTTCTGGCATTGGGGAACAGGAGAAATAAACAATAACGGTATGCATGAAATGGATATCTGTCGATGGGCTTTGGGAGCAGGTATTCCGAATAAAGTGACCTCCTCTGGAGGGCGCTATCATTTTAAAGATGACTGGGAATTTTATGATACCCAGATAGCTTGTTTTGAATTTGAAGGAGGAAAAATGTTAAACTGGGAAGGAACGAGTTGTAATAATTTACCAAAGTTTAAACGTGGACGTGGCTCTAGTATTCATGGCACAAAAGGGTCAATGGTCTTAGATCGAAATGCTTATGTTTTATATGATTTAAATGGAAAAATGATCAAAGAAGAAAAAGAAGAAGCTTTTTCTGCGACAACAGATTTGAAAGGTATTGGAGCTTTGGATGTATTCCACATGGAAAATTTCCTGAATGCAATTCGGAAAGGGGAAGCACTTCGGTCGAATATTGAAGAAGCACATATAAGTACCTTGATGTGTCACTTAGGTAATATGGCACAGAAAACAAATAAGACCTTAGAAATAGATACGACTACAGGAAAAGTTCTAAACAGTAAGGAGTCTATGATGATGTGGGGCCGAGAATATGAAAAAGGCTGGGAACCAAAAGTTTAGTTCAGAAGTGAGAGATGAAAGGTGATGGATGAATTTTCATTCCTCACCTTTCACGTCTTACTGTTGTTATTCTTCTTCCATTACTTTCAGAACCAATTTTCCTTTTTTGTCTCCAGAAAATAATCGCTGAAAAGTATCATAGAAATTTTCAATACCATTATAAACATCTTCCCGGGTCTTAAGCTTACCCTGCATCATCCACATGCCCATTTCCATAGCCGCTTTTCTGTAATCTTTTGCATAATCCATCACCACCATTCCCTGCATCGTACCTCGATTAACTAAAAGTGAAAGGTAGTTTTTAGGACCACGAATATCTTCTCGATTATTATACTGAGAAATCGCTCCGCATATTACAATACGTGCATGCATTCTTAATCTTGCCAAAGCAGCATCCAAAGTCTCACCACCAACATTATCAAAATAAACATCAATACCTTTTGGGCAGGCCCGCTTGATCCCTTCGTAGATGTTTTCATTTTTATAATCAATCGCATCGTCAAAACCGAGTTCTTCTTTTAAATACTTTACTTTCTCCGGACCACCAGCAATACCGACAACGGTACAACCTTTGATCTTCGCGATTTGACCGACTACACTACCGACAGCTCCTGCAGCTCCGGATACTAAAACCCGATCACCCTCTTTGATTTTTCCAACTTCTAAAATTCCAAAATAAGCAGTCATTCCGGGCATGCCCAAAGTACCTATGTAAGTAGGTAAGGGAGCTAATTTTGGGTCAACGGTATAATACATACTTCCATCCGAAAGCGAATATTGTTGTACACCTCCCCAGCCTGTAACAAAGTCACCGACTTTAAATTTTTCATGATTAGAAGCAACAACCTCTCCGATGGAACCTGCACGCATCACCTCATCAATTTGAACAGGTGGAATATAAGATTTTCGATCATCCATCCATCCTCTCATCGCCGGGTCAAGGGAGATATAATGGTTCTTGACTAACATTTGTCCAGCGCCAACTTCTGGAATAGGATTGCTTACCATTTCCCAGGTGTCTGCTTCCGGCATTCCATCAGGGCGTTTTTTTAGTATGACTTGTTTATTCATAAGTTTAAATTTTTATTGTTTTAAAAACCTTTATGATTTGGCTTTTTTCTTACTGGAAAAATATTCAATATACGCTTTCATTTTTGCACGGACTTCTGGCTTCCACCAGATTCGTTCCGATTCTTTTAAATCCTCTCCGGCCTCAAGCGTTTGATTGTTCAACCAGGATGCCCGAAGTTTAGCTTTTGTATTGGTCAAGATTTCTGGGTCTGCTTTTAGGTAATGCTGCATTTTTTTCTCGGCTCGTTCCAGCACCTCCTCAGGAGCACAAACTTCATTCACCAAGCCAGTTGCCAAAGCTTCCTGTACATTTAAAAGTTTTCCTTCTAAAATATATTTATGCGCATTTCCTTTTCCAATCCAAAAAGCGTAGGCTTCAATAAGATTATCCGTCACCTGAATGTTTACGGCTACTTCATTCAAACCAATGGAGAATTTTTCTCCTTCTGCCATAATTCTATAATCTGCAGTGATCGCTATGACCGTCCCTCCCGCAGGAGAATGGCCATTAATCGCAGCGATCAAGGGTTTTTTAAATCTGGATAACTCAATATGCATACTTCCAAAAGAAATAAAGAAACTCCGCATTTTTTCTTCATCATAACCATATAGTTCTATCAAATCTAATCCAGCAGAAAAAATATTCGGAATGCCTGTTAGAATCACCCCGCCAATTTCATCATCCAATTCTAAAGAACGAAAAGCTTCCCGAATCTCCTCAACCATAGCATGATTAAGTGCATTCACCTTTCCCCTGTTCATCTGAACAATCGCGTAATTTTCTTTTCTTGTAATATTTAAAAATTCCATCTTAAATAATTTTATTAAAAAACCAATCTCTTGCCAAAGACAAGCTTTCATTCTTAACCGAAGGTGCCCATCATTTTCATTATGTCGAAGACGGAATGAACCATCATTTTCTGACGAAGTCAGAACCATCATTGCCGAACGAAGTGAGGCCAATCATTCTCGACCAACGGGAGAGCCATCATTTCCGAGCACAGCGAGGACTACAAAGAAGTTCCACCATCCAAAGTAATCGTCTGTCCTGTAATAAATTTCGTATCCTCCGAAGCCAACCAAACAACGGCTTGTGCAATTTCATCGACTTGACCAAAACGACGCATAGGTATTGTGCGAAGTAAAATATCTTCCATGTCTGGACGAGCTGCTTTCAGCTGATCTAAGAGCGGCGACTGTGTATAGCCAGGACAAACCGCATTGACTCGAATATTTTTTGAAGCATATTCTAACGCTGCTGATTTTGTCATTCCAACTACGGCAAATTTGCTGGCACTATAAGAAATGTTATTTCCAGAAGCTTTGAGTCCTGCTAGTGAAGCGATGTTTACAATATTACCAGCGCCTTGTTCCATCATTTGCTGGAGGGCTAATTTCATGCAATAAAAAACACCTGTTTGGTTTACAGCAATAACCCGATCCCAATCTTCCAGACTATGTTTAGCCGTTTTTTGCATTTCCTTTGGTCCGATCCCTGCATTATTCACCATAACATCTAATCGACCATAGTCTTTGACCACTTCATTTATAAGCGCTTCTACTTCTTTATATTTAGCAACATTCGTTTCATGTGCAGCAGCAGAAAAACCATCTTTTTGAATTTCAAGCGCCACTCTCTGAGCATTTCCAAAATTAATATCAGAGACAATAACCGTAGCGCCCTGTGCTGCAAAAAGCTTTGCCGTAGCGGTGCCGATTCCTGATCCGGCACCAGTAATAATGACAACTTTATCTTTTACATTCATACTAAACTATTAAATCGAATCTTTTTTAAATTCCTAATTCCTAATTCCTAATTCCTAATTCCTAATTCCTAATTCCTAA
>CAYXQH010000300.1:0-7374 GCA_964467425.1 uncultured Saprospiraceae bacterium | reverse complement strand
GGAAATTCTAACGCCATTCTTGGAAACCCCTGGGAGTCTTTTGTCAACGCTGCTCGCTTAGCTCGTGAAAATGGAGAAGTACTTGGTCAGGGTGCTATTGTTTTAGCTGGTGCAGCAACTCCAGCAGTTTATTTAAAAGCAGGTCAAAAGGTAGAAGCTTTTGCAGAGGGATTAGGAACGGTTGGATTAAAAATTAGCTAAAATGAAAAGTAAAGTTTTAAAAGACAAAGCGCAACCTCTTGGTCATTACCCACATGTCAAACGCGTCGGTGATTTTATTTATGTTTCTGGTACCAGCAGTCGACGACCGGATAATACACATATCGGAGCAGAGCAAGATGAAAATGGCAACTGGCAACTGGATATTCGAAAACAAACCAAAGCCGTCATTGAAAATATTGGGGCGCTTTTAAGAAGCATGGATGCAGACCTATCTCATGTGATTGATATCACCACCTTTCTGGTGGATATGAAAGATTTCAAAGGTTATAATGAAGTGTATGGAACTTTCTTCGATCATACGGGACCAACACGAACGACAGTAGCGGTACATCAATTGCCCCATCCTAATTTGTTGATTGAAATCAAAGCTGTTGCCTATAAAAAAGTCAAAGCTTAAAATGAGTAAGGTACAGCCAAAGTTGATTATTCATGGAGGAGCCTGGAGTATTCCGGATGAATTTGTTGCTGCCCATTTAAATGGTGTTTCAAAAGCATTAAAAGAAACGTTTCCAAAATTAAAAGAAGGAATGTCAGCACTGGATGCCGTGGAGTATGCGGTAAATATATTAGAAGCAGATCCTACCTTTGATGCCGGGAAAGGAGCCTTTTTAAATGAAGTAGGCGAAGTAGAATTAGATGCGATTATTATAGATGGAAAAACCTTAGACTTTGGTGCAGTTGCAGCTTTGCCAAATATTTTAAATCCGGCAAGTGTAGCTAGAAAGGTGATGGAAGAAACAGAGCATTGTTTTTTAGTAGGTACAGGGGCACTAAAATTTGCGAAAGAAAAAGGCTTTGAAGAACTGGCTCCTGAAGCACTGTTGACTGATCGAGAACTAGCCTTTTTTAAAAGTATAAAAAATAAAGATTCGTTTAAAACACATCATCCGTTTGAGTTCGAACCCAGAGATACCGTCGGTGCTGTAGCAATGGATGCAGAAGGTAACTTAGCGGTTGCAACCTCAACAGGAGGGACGGCTCGAAAGCTTCAGGGAAGAGTCGGCGATAGTCCTATTTTAGGAAGTGGAGCTTTTGCAGATAATGAATTAGGAGCAGCTTCAGCAACCGGTTGGGGAGAATCCATTATGAAAGTCGTCTTGTGTAAAAGAGTGTGCGATGGTTTTTTAAATCATTCTCCGATGAAGTCTGCGGAGTTAAGTATTCAGTATTTAAAAGATAAAGTAAATGGACTCGGAGGAGTTATTGGTATTGATCGAAATGGAAAATATGCCATAGCTTTTAATACAAAACGAATGGCTAGAGCTTATGTAGAAAACAATGAAATGATCGTCAAGATCGATTAAGAATACAATAATTCGTTTTAGTAAAATCCTGGTATGACCAGGGAGAAATGATAAATCCAATAATTGGGCTTATCATTTTTTTTATTAACTAAAACACACTTACCATGTTGAAAAATGAGAAACTATTATTTATTAGAAAAAGAGATCGAAATTGGATAGAAGCATTCGTTCCTTATGAACAAGAACAATGGAGGAAAATTATTAAAAAGATTGACGGACGAAAGTATGATAAAAGGAGTGCTTGTTGGTTATTGCCTTATGTAAAACAAACCTTCTATCATTTAAGAGATTACATTAAACTAAGCAATATTATTTTTGATTTTAAAATTGAAACTAAGATCCCTGATCGTTATAAGATTTTCACAGAGAACCAACTTCCGAAAAAAACACATCTTTCCACAAAATACGATGAGCTGAATGAGGCTCAACAGCGTGCTGTTTTTAGTGTAGAAGAATTTCTAACTTTAAAACGATATCGTTACTCAACGATTAGTACTTATCGCAGCTATTTGGTTGCTTTGTTTTATCATTATAAAAACATCAAGCCTGAAAATATTCATAAAGACCATGTCCAGAAATATTTATATGATCAAATAAAAATCAAAAGAATTAGCGTCTCCACACAAAACCAATTTATCAATGCTTTTAAAATCTATTCAGAAAAGATACTAAAACGACCCAAAGAATTTGTAGAAATTATCCGACCTAAAAAACCAAGAAAATTGCCTGGCGTTTTATCCGTCCATGAAATTGTAAGGCTCATAAGTACACTCACAAATTTAAAGCATAAACTAGCCATTATGTTGATCTATTCATCCGGGCTCCGTGTATCGGAAGTAGTAAGTTTATTGATAAGCGATATCCAGATTGACCGACGTGTAATACATATTAAAGATGGAAAAGGGCGGAAAGATCGATATGTTGTTTTAGCTGAAACAATCATACCTTTTTTAGAAGCATATAGGAAAGAATACAGACCATCCTGTTGGTTGTTTGAAGGGCAATATGGAGGGAAATACAGTTGTCGTAGTTTACAAAATGTATTTAGCCTGGCTAAAGAAAAATCAAAGATTGATCCTTATGCTACCTTGCATACCTTACGACATAGCTATGCGACACATTGTCTGGAGAATGGTCATAATCTAAAAACCATTCAGGAAGCTTTGGGGCATAAATCTCTGAAAACGACAGAGCTTTATTTACACGTTTGCTCAGAAGCTATGAAAAAATTGAAGAGTCCGATAGACACGTTAAAATTTAAATAATTTTAAAAGATTAGCCGCGGCTTTTCGAGGAGGAGATAATTATTTTTTAATTATATGTGTAGAAGAGGAATAGAGTGAAGATTCTTTTTAATCTTTACTAATATATGAGCTCGAAGAAAAAAGCTGCGGTTAATTTTATATTCATTACCATCCTTTTGGATGTGATTGGATTTGGAATTATTATTCCAGTGCTTCCAAATCTTCTCGCGGAGATGAAAAACATCGACATAAATGAAGCGAGTACCTATGGAGGCTATCTATTATTCGCCTTTGCTTTTGCACAATTTTTATTTTCCCCGGTTATGGGAAATTTGAGTGATCAATATGGACGTAGACCTGTCCTGTTATTTTCTTTGTTAGGGTTTTCATTAGACTATTTGATTTTAGCATTTGCACCAACTTACACCTGGCTGTTGATCGGAAGAATTATCGCAGGGATCACGGGTGCTAGTTTTACGACAGCCTCTGCGTATATCGCAGATATTAGTACAGATGAAGATCGCTCTAAAAATTTTGGAATGATCGGAGCTGCATTTGGAGTTGGGTTTATCATTGGACCTTTGATCGGTGGACTGTTAGGAGAGATTGGTTTGAGGGTTCCATTTTACGCAGCGGCAATCCTGACGTTTATCAATGTGCTTTATGGCTATTTCGTTTTACCGGAATCTTTGGCTCCAGAAAACAGACGGAAATTTGAATGGAAAAAAGCGAACCCTGTCAGTACTTTAAAAAAGCTCGCCCGATATAAGCAGATCGGAATACTACTGATTGCTTTTGTGTTTTTGAATATTGCAAACCATGCAATTCAGAGTAACTGGACTTATTTCACCATGTATCGATTTGAATGGAGTAAATCGCTGGTCGGTGTTTCGCTAGCCTTTGTTGGTATATTAGTTGGAGTCGTACAGGCCGTTCTGGCACAAAAGGCAGCAAAAAGTATTGGTATAAATAAAAGTATCTATCTGGGTATTGGTTTGTATACCATCGGGATGTTTTTGTTCGCTTTCGCTTCGGCAACCTGGATGATGTTTGTCTTCTTGATTCCTTATTGTTTAGGTGGAATTGCGATGCCTAATTTACAAGCGTTTATGGTGAGGAAGGTTCCTCCAAACGAGCAGGGAGAATTGCAAGGCGGACTGACAAGTCTGGTGAGTGCAACTACAATCTTTGGTCCAGTCATGATGACCTCGATTTTTTATTATTTTACAAAAGACGATGCGCCGATTCATTTTCCCGGCTCTGCTTTTTTCTTGGGAGGGATTTTTATGCTGGGTAGTTTCTTGATTACCTACTTCTTTCTACGAAGGAAACAACAAGCGAACGATTGACACTATGAAGTTAACAGCTAAGCAACACTACTACTCACCTGTTAACTTACTCGCTTGTTCGTTTGCTAAGCCGCCTCCGCCCGCAATAATTCCATATCTCTAATTAATAAACGTCGACGATTAAACGTCAGAATATTTTTTTTGCGTAGCTCATTTAGAACCATCGTTACCGTCTGTCTGGAAGTAGCCGTTAGGTTTGCGATCTCCTGATGGGTGAAAAACTTTCGTACGAGCATTTCGTATCCTACCCGTTGACCTCTTTTAAAAACCAGTTTTTCTAAAAAGCCAATGATACGATCACGAGATGTTTTAAAAACGAGCGATTCTAAGCGCTGTTCCATGTCCATCAGTTGAGCACCTAAAATTTGCATCATAAATTGCCCTAACATCTGATGCTCATTCAGCAGCGCCTGAAATTCCTCATTGCTCAAAACATAAACTTCCGTATCTTCCATGGTGATAGCATAGTCTTTACGTTCTGTTTGACCCACAAGGATGCCTTCGCCAAAAAGCTCTCCGGCCAAGGCGACTTTTTTAATGATTTCTTTACCGTCTTCTCCATGTGCACCAATTTTGACTCGGCCAGACTTTACGATAAAAATCTGATCTGCACATTTATGTGGAAGGTAAATATATTCGTTCTTGTCAAAAGTCTTCGTTTTAAAAGGGAGGTTACCCTCAAGCTCGACATTCTGTTGTAAAACCGAAAGGATGTCGAAATGGTCGAAATGTTGATTGAATGATTGAGCTGTCATAATTTCAAAGGTTTTAATGGTTTGAAAATCATAACTCAAAGTTAAGCGCAAAGTATAACAGAAGTATCACAGGAAGTTGGCAATTGTATGTTATCTGTTGCCTTCGACAAAGTGATAGTCCCGCCTGAACCCGCTCGACTGATGTCAATCGGGCGACCATCATTTTCGCTGGAAGCGAACCATCATTAAAATTCGATTTATCGAATTTTCTTCCTTACTTTACAAATCATTCTTAAGGCTTCAATTGTTTTTACAATAAGCAAAACACCTAAAGCATGGAAGATCTACTCGCGGCTAGATTACAGATGGCAATTTCCCTTGGATGGCATATTATTTTTGCCTGTATTGGAATGGCCATGCCTTTTTTTATGGCTTATGCAGAATGGAAATGGTTGAAAACCAAAGAAGAAATTTACCTTGATTTAGCGAAATCCTGGTCAAAAGGGGTTGCTATATTTTTTGCTGTTGGAGCCGTTTCTGGGACTTTATTATCCTTTGAGTTAGGCTTACTCTGGCCAGAATTCATGAAACATGCAGGACCTATCTTCGGAATGCCCTTTTCATTAGAAGGCACTGCTTTTTTTATTGAAGCGATTGCCTTAGGCGTATTTTTATACGGTTGGAATAAAATATCCCCCTGGGCACATTGGTGGTCTGGAATTGTGGTAGGAATATCTGGAGTGCTATCTGGGATTTTTGTTGTAGCAGCCAATGGCTGGATGAATAGCCCTTCAGGATTTGATTTTGTAAATGGAGAATACATCAATATTGATCCGATCGCCGCATTATTTAATGATGCCTGGTTTACACAAGCTTTGCATATGACGTTTGCCGCTTTTGCAAGTACCGGATTTGCAGTAGCAGGCGTACATGCTATAATGTTATTGAGAGGAAAGAAAATCCGGTTTCACAAAGAAGCCTTAAAAATTGCTTTGATCTTTGGTTCTATTGCTGCATTTGCGATGCCGATTACCGGAGACCTCGCTGCGAAGGACGTTGCAAAAAGACAACCCGCAAAATTGGCAGCGATGGAAGCACATTACCATACCGAGGAAAATGCTTCCTTGATTATAGGAGGTATCCCGAATGATGAAACGAAGGAGGTAAATTATGCGATTAAAATTCCTGGAGCATTAAGTTTTTTAGCACATGGCGATTTTCAATCAGAAGTAATTGGTCTGGATCAAATTCCAGATGAAGAAGAACCCCCTGTAATGGTAACTCATTTCGCCTTTCAAATCATGGTAGGACTCGGTGGAATCATGATGCTGATAGGCATGATCTACTTTTTTATGCGGTGGCGAAAATGGGATTATATAAATAAAAAATGGTGGCTGCGGTTGATTGCATTTGCAACACCATTTGGGTTTATAGCTCTGGAAGCGGGATGGACCGTGACAGAAGTGGGGCGTCAACCCTGGATTATTTATGGAGTAATGAAAACCGAAGATGCCTTGACCCCAATGCCGGGTATTCAATATTCATTGCTATTGATTGTTAGCATATATACAATTTTGACCTTGGCGGTGATTTGGTTGATGTCGAGACAAATAAAATCTATTCACCAAAAATATGGAGCCTAAATGATATACACAGAATTGGTCACAATTATTTTGGGGGTCAGTTTACTGCTTTATACCTTGTTTGGTGGGGCAGACTTTGGTGCTGGGATTATCGAGCTGTTTACCGGAGATCGTGGAAACGAGTTGGTCTCTAAGGCAATGGCGCCAGTGTGGGAAGCGAACCATGTTTGGTTGATTGTAGCTTTGGTGATTTTGATGAATGGCTTTCCGGAAGCGTATGCTGTTTTTTCTACGGCGCTACATATTCCGATACTGATCATTTTAGTAGGGATTGTATTTCGAGGAGCGGCATTTACCTTTCGGCATTATGATGCTTATAAGGACCAGAGCCAAAAATTATACTCCGCTATTTTTAGATATTCCAGCGTTGGAACCGTATTGTTTTTAGGAATCACCATTGCAGCAATGTTTAGCGGGACGATTCCGGCATCCTTGGAAGGGCTCACTTTTTATGATTACTATATTGCACCCTGGGCAAATATTTTTTGCTTATCGGTGGGCATTTTTATCATGACCCTGTCAGCGTATATTGCAGCAATTTTTTTATTAGGCGAAACCAAAACAGCAGAAGGGTATGTACTTTTGCAAGATTTTTCGAAAAGACTTTTCATAGCTTCTGCTATTTCCGGGAACTGTGTTTTACTGGCTTCTTATGTTCAGGAATTGACTTTTCATACTGCTTTTTTTAATAATTTACCTTCTACCCTTTGTGTTGCTGGAGCAAGCATTTGTATTCCTGCTATTTTTAAAATGATAAAACAAAAAAAGAAGTGGCCTTTGCGAATTTTAGTAAGTACGCAAATTTTTATGATCTTCTTTGGCTGGGTTCTGTTACAATGGCCAGACCTTATTCGATATTCCGATGGGACGGCTTTAGATATCTATAAAGCAAGCGCTCCGGTAATTACGATGAAGGT
>CAYXQH010000299.1:0-7429 GCA_964467425.1 uncultured Saprospiraceae bacterium | reverse complement strand
CAACGCCAAAGCGTAAATTTATTATAGCGGATACACCTGGTCATATTCAGTATACCCGAAACATGGTTACAGGAGCTTCAACAGCTAATGTTGCCTTAGTTTTAGTAGATGCTCGACATGGCGTGATGGAGCAAACGAAAAGACATGCGATTATCGCTTCATTACTACAAATTCCGCATCTGGTAGTATGTGTTAATAAAATGGATTTGGTAGATTTCAATGAACAAGTGTATGAAAATATAAAGGAGGACTTTGAAAAATTTGCATCTAAATTAGATGTAAAAGATGTACATTTTATTCCAATTTCAGCCTTAAAAGGAGATAATGTGGTCAATCGATCAGAGCATACCGATTGGTATGAAGGCTCCACATTGATGTATTATTTAGAAAACGTCCATATCGCAAGTGATCATAATTTTATAGATACCCGTTTACCAATCCAATATGTAATCCGCCCGAATACGGATGAATTTCATGACTATCGCGGATATGCAGGACGCCTCGCTGGAGGAGTTATGAAAAAAGGAGATAAAGTAATGGTATTGCCTTCTGGTTTTACCTCCACTATAAAAAAGATTGATACGATTGATGGTGAGCTTAAAGAGGCGTTTCCTCCGCAGTCTATAACTATTCTTTTAGAAGATGATATTGATGTCAGTCGCGGGGACATGATCGTACGAGAAAACAATCAACCCGAAGTTTCACAAGACCTTGATGTAATGATATGCTGGTTTCATGACAAACCGCTCCAACCCAGAGGTAAGTATACGATCATGCATACAACAAAAGAAGCTCGATGTATTATTAAAGAAGTCAGATATAGATTGGATATTAATACCTTGCATAGAGATCTGGAAGATAAAACGGTAAAGATGAATGATATTGCAAGAATCGTTCTTCGGACAACCAAGCCGATCTTTCATGATGCTTATCGCAAAAATCGAATTACAGGTAGTTTAATCTTAGTAGATGAAGGTACAAATGAAACGGTGGGTGCAGGGATGATTATTTAGAAGTCAAATTTTCTGTCTGTAATATTCATTCTAAAGCCACCACCGAAATAAGTGGTTGTTCGATCGCGAGCATCAAGATCACTGTTTTGCTTTCTATAAAAATAGTGCAGATCAATATAACCATTATGGAAGATTTCGTAACTGATATCTAAGCCCAAGAGGAAAGTTTTTGTGCCTATCCCCTGCCCTACTTCATTGCCGAAATCAGCTTCTCTTGTCGTATGAGGTAGATTTACATTCGTTCCCCAATTCGTCCCCGTTTCATCTTCACCGTAATTCATAAATAGTAACCTGGAGTCAATGGTTAGTTTACTGATAGGTTGATATTTAGCTTTAAAAATGACCTCTTTAAAATTTGCTCCAATAGGATGCGCCAAAGGCTGATTATAATGCGCATAGCTAGCCGAACTGTCCCTGTGGGTATACGTATACGGTCGAACAGTATTATACTCGATTTGAGTATCCAAATGGTCAATTCCAAAAGTGTTGACGTATTTTAAACCAGCTTGTATTCCAAATTTGTTTGCCCACCAACCTCGCCTTTCGACAAAAAGTTCATCGAATTTAAACTCATCCAATACCACTTGTCCATATAGCTGAAAACGATTAAAAAGGTTCCACTTCAAATTCATTCCCAATAAAGCATTATCAGGACTGCCAACATAATGTTCTACGGTTCGATAAAGAATCACAGGATTTAAATATTCCAGCTCAAATTGATTGTTTCTACTAAAAATAATGGCCTCATAAAGCCCGATAGAAAAGTTCTTTGAAACATTAAAATTTAAATAATGCGCGGCCATATATTTTTTAGGAATTAGAACATCTCCTGGTACGTCGTTTCCAGACAGAACCGCTAATTCAGCAAATATATTTTGGAAATGAATGCGCCAAATATGAGTATTGAGTTTTAAATAAAAATAGTTGCTTCCGACATCCGACAGAAGTAATGATCTGTACCCATTTCCAATGAAATTTCTTCCATGACCTATTTGAATGCCCACATGTCGCGTAAAGTTAAATCCGACATAACCTTGAGCCGTCAAATAATCATAACCATCCGTGATATCAAAAACACGGCTGTTATAGGGCTTAAACAGGTTAGACCCTAAAATGGCATCATCTTGTATGATTCGATCATTCACATAATCTGCAAAACGACTTTGGTTTTCCAGAATGTTTGAATAAAAATAAATCCGATCATCGATGGCTCCACGGATTTCAACCCCACGAGTATTTTGAAAAATCAGCTCATCATCATTATTTGCTTTCGCAAGCTTAAAGTTGATAATCGGATTGACTTTAAGTTGAAAGTCTTTACGATCAAGTTCGAAGAAGTTGGCCGGGGTATTATAAAAGTATTTTAAAATAGGTTTTTCTCTGGAGGTATAACGGGAGTTTGCTTTGCTTGCTACAGTTTGAGTGCTTTTGATTTTATAAAACGTCTTTGTACTATCGACATATATTTTTTGATAAGCAGGTTCGTTTGCCCCTGTCAAGGTCGTAGAATATTCAGACTGCCCCAACCATTCATTATTGTCATTAAAAATATATTGTAAATCGTTTCTATCGAGATCGCTTAAAGACTCTAAAGTCGTATCCAGTTGAATCGCATATTTTGTTACATCTCCTCTTAGGAAAGGCTTTATGCTTGAATGAAAAGGCGCCTCAATGCCGGATAAGATCTCCAGACGATCTATGCTATGATAGGTGTTGTTTCCGGTTGGAATAGCACTCCCCTGTGCGAGGAGCGTAGATATAGAGCATATAAAGAGCAGAAGAGTAATTGTTCCTTTTTTCATAATTTTTGTCTGAACGTTAGGGAGTCTTTATGACGCAAAGAAAGAGAATAAAGGTCGGAATTAGTAGATTTTTTTTCTTTTGATCGCTTTTATTTGACTTATTAAAACTACTTAGGGGATGCCACTTCAGTAACATCCCCTAAGATTGACTCTAAAAGTAAAAGTCAACTATTAAGTAAAGTCGAATAGATTAGAATTAATCTACAGACTCGAATTTTTGTTTTTTGTAGACTGCCTTTAAGATTTCTGCTCTTCGTCGAACAGAAGGCTTAACGAATTCTTTTCTTCTACGAATTTCATTGATGACACCTACTTTACGGTGTTTGTTTTTATAGCGTTTAAGCGCTCTGTCAATTGATTCGTCGTCTCTGATTTCAATAATTAGCATCTAAGAAAAAATATTATAATTAAAAAATATGTATTCGTATTACTTTTCGAAATAAAATGTAGATTTCAAAAGGACTGCAAAGATAATAGTTTTTTTCTAAAAAAGTATAGTTTGATTAGGTTTTTATGTTTTTACTCAGTTGTAATTTTCTTTTAAAGAAAAAATTAATACAGTAATAGGTTTAATTCTAGGTTCTGGAAAGTCTAAATAAAAAAGGGCGGATAAAATATCCACCCTCTGATACGGTTTATTGAGAATTTTGAGAACACACTTTCTTTCAGCTGAAAAAGCTTTCAAGCTAATTCGGCTTTATATTTATTTTAAAACTTTGGACAACCAAAGCCATTTTTCTGTTTGTTTTTACCAAGGCCATTTCTAGGATAGAAGGTATAAGACACTGTAAATCCAGCAATCGCATACCAATCCGTTTCTCCTGGGTTCCCTCTTATTTGCGTCCCGGTTTCTACAATAACAGGGTCATCACTACCATCATTGATCAACTCCCCTCGCCTATCACTTAAATCAGCTGCTAATTGACCATTACCTTGCAGTAATTCATTATAGGCCACATAGGTTCCACTTACATCATCCAGATAATCCGTAAATGTTTTTCTAAACCCAATCTCTGCTCCGATATTTAAGCGTTCATTAATGGCATACTTCATCCCCACTCCCATTGGAATCGAAATTTGAGTAAGCTTATAAGGTGCAGAGAATCCATCCATCCCTTGTCCTTCTGTACCTAAAGGCTGGAGTTCGATCAATTCACCATTATAATTAGTTTCCGGATTATAATGAAAGACTGCAATCCCTCCAAAAAGATATGGGCTATATCTTCTTTGCAGTCCTTGTGGTTCATATCCAAAAAGATTGAACTCACCACTTATTCCAAATTCTAAAAGATTAGATTGGAAACTTAGATTTCTTGATGCTCGACCGGGATCTTTTGACTCTGCATCATCACCGGAAATCATTCCATAAGTAAAATTAGCTTTCGCAGAAAAATATTTATTTATATTATATCGAAAAAACAAGCCCAGTGAAGGATGAATTTTCCCGGTACTTAAGTTGACGGCTTCTGGTGACAAATCTCCTTGATAAGCAGATCCTCCGAACATAAGTCCGGCTTCATAACTTTGTGCAAATATTCCAATCGGTAACAAAGCAATAGCGATAATCAATATGTGTCTCATACAGATTTAAGGTTTTAAAAAACGAAAGACCAAGCAGACGTTTTACGTTTGTGAATTGTTCAGAAATTAATCCTGAGTCAGAAATTTTAAATAAGAAACATGTAAAGATTTACAGCATAGACAGCTTTAATACATGGATTGGTTTGTGATCAAAAATGATTCAGCTTTTTTAAAATTGATTGGTTGGTTTAGAAACGGAAGGACTTTTTAAAAAATTGCTTAACTCTAAAATAAAATAGGGGAAGCGCAAAATTTTAACATTTGCTCCTCCCCTATTTTTGATAAATTTAGCTTGAGTTATTGCTTAATTATCTTCTTTGTAGTCATCCCTTTTTCTGTTAATACATGAATAAAATAAAAACCTTTCGAAAGGTCTTTTATATCCAATTTGAATAACTGATCGGACATTGCTTGCTTTATAATCTGTCTTCCTGAGCCATCTAAAACAGTAATTTGCTTTTGCTGAATAGCTGGATCCTCTACGCTAACGAAAACATAATCGTTTGCAAGCGTCGGATAAACACTAACCTGTTGATCAACATACGTGTCAACTACCGCATTAGGAGGAGAAGTAGAAAATCGATAGATCGTTCCATCAGCAGGGTCATTATTGATCCCCATAAACATATCAAAGTCATCTATTGAAAATAACGTATCTATTTCTGGAGCTTGGGGATCTCCTGCCAAATACCATAGTTCTTCAAATTCTTCATTTACGAAATCAAAACTATTGACCATTCCTACCCAAACACCTAAACCATCATGAACTAATTGGTCATTTTTAATATTGTTCGGTCCAAAGTGCACCTCAACATCACCATTCTCTTCATACAGCCAAAGTTGGTAACTTAAAAAATTATTCGTTGTTCCAAACTCATCCATTTCATTGTAAAAACTAACATTTTTCCATTCAATCTTTGCAATTTGATTCCCAGGAGTACCTTCAATTTTATAAGACACTTCTGATTCTGATACTGTGCTAGTATCAGAAATATAGCCTCTGTCAATGATATCCGACCCATAAGGAACCAACAATGGTTGAGTATCTTCATTTGGATCAAGAAAAATTAAAGTTTGAGGTCCTGTTGTATACAAAGTATCCGACTCAAAATCATAAAAACTAAACGTAAATCCCAATGGAATAAGAAATTCAGGATCGTCCCATAATTGTCCATTATTCAATGAAACAGAATCCGAAAGCGGAGTATAACTGGCATTTTCTTCTACAGAAAAATAATAAGGAAAAATCTGTGCATTTGATGTAAGGGAAAATAAAAACAGGCATACAAAAATGAATGGGTAATAATTTTTCATAACTTTTTATTGATTTGTTTTTTTTTAAATATATACGAATTATACATAGGATAGCATATTTGTGCTTTACCCCTACTATCTTTTGAAATAACATTGATTTCAGTATTTCAGTATCTACTGAAATCAGTAATTACTTAAGCTCTTTCTCTATTAATTTCAAAATATAATCCCGCAAGCTGATACCCCGTTCTATAGATTTAATTTTTAGTCGTTTGTGCATATCTTCAGGCGTATCAATGGTCATTCTCACCAATTTTACCTTTTTTTCGGTTTTAGCAGGTTTAGGCGACGACTTTATGGCTGGCGCTTTTGTTTTCACCTCCACTGCTGGTTTTGGAGCGCTTTGGTGAATTTGCTCCACTTTCTCTTTTACAACTTCCAAATCTTTGCTCGTCTTCTTAAGCGGAATACGCTCTGCTAATTTGGTTTCCTGGTTTTTATTCAATGTTGAACTTATATTAAACTTCTTTTTAGCCATAATTATATGTTTTTAAGAACATTTAAAACTTCATTTGCGAGATTTGTTGCTTCTTTTTTTGCTTTTACATCCTTATACTCATAGGCGCCCAAACCTAGAACACTTGCCTCTCCGTAGGCAATCCTAGTCCGAAAGCTCGTTTCCATTGTACGAATCTCCAACTCTTTCAGGGCTTCTTTTATCTCATTATTTAAATTTGCCCGTGGATTGTACTCGTTAATCACAAAAAAGGCCTGCATATCTTCTCGAAGCATTTTTGCCTGCTCGTAGGTTTCAATAAATTTTTCAGTGGCCCAAATATCAAACCCACTCGGGCGAATTGGAATTAATACGATATCCCCTAAAATCAAGATAGTACTTACCAGTTTACTTATCGAAGGTGTTCCATCGATGACAATAATATCATAATCGTTGTGAATATTTTTGATATTCTTCCTCAACGCATCACTATCCGTGAGCCCTAAAACAGTAATATTCGGAAGAGATTCATCACGCAAGCCTGACCAATGTACGGAGCTTGCATTGGTGTCAGTATCGACAATCGCGACTTTATAGCCCATATGGGCAAAACAAACAGCTAAATTTTGTGAAATGGTAGATTTACCTACGCCTCCTTTTAGACTTGTTACAGAAATGATCATAGTGTAATTTTTACTGATTTCAGTAAATACTGAAATACGTAAGATTAATAAATAGTGCTTGTCTGCAAATATATAAGGAAATACTGAAATACGACAATACTTGTTTCATTATTTACTGTAATACGGATTTACGAATAAACGCAAACACTGATCCACGGCAATACGACTTTACTGAAATACGCAAAATCGTACATCAGTAAATACTTAAAATATCTATTTTCAGCATTTACTGAAATACTGATTTCCGTAAATGATTCTTGTTATAAAGTTTTTCCTTTTGTAAATACTGGCTAACCAGAAGGGGAGAGGCCTTGAAAAAGGAATTGGAAAGATAGCTCAGCATTTTTGCGGAATTTCTACGCTTTTAGGGGATAAAGCATCTTTTAACTTAATACTGATTTCAGCATTTACTGAAATACTGAAACCGCAGATATTGTTTTCAATTTTAATGCGTTTTAACGACCTCTGGAGTTAATTCGAGGGTCTTTGTTGAATAGATTTAGAAAGTTGCTTATATGTCCTTAAACGCTGCAATGTTCGGAAATTCGAATTCAGTATTATGAGAGTGACCTAATAAAATGATTTATAAAATCACTTGCC
>CAYXQH010000298.1:0-7440 GCA_964467425.1 uncultured Saprospiraceae bacterium | reverse complement strand
ACTACCTCTGTTCAACATGGAGAAATTCTTACAGAAATTCGCCTTCCTGCTGCAAGCGGTCATTTCGGTTCAGCATATCATAAAGCCGAACGAAAAGTAGGAGACTATGCAACAGCTGGGGTTGCAGCAGTTATTCAAATTGATGCGGATGGCAATTGCTCGAAGGCAGGTGTTGGATTGACCAATGTAAATCCTTTGCCTTTACGTGCCAAAAGATCTGAAGAGGTGTTGTTAGGAAGTAACCTTTCCGAAGAAGTTATTAATAAAGCTGCTCAATATGCATCAGAAGATTGTAACCCAACGGCAGACCTGAGAGGTGACGAAGATTATAAAAGACATCTCGTCAAGGTTATTACTAAACGAATGCTAAATAAAGCTATTTCCAGAGCTAAAAAATAAAAGACAAACATGAAAAAATCAATCACGATAAAAATAAATGGTGCAGAACACACTTTAGAAGTAGAACCACGCACCTTGCTTGTTCACGTCATTCGAGAAAACCTTTCGATGACCGGAACACACATCGGCTGCGATACTTCAAGTTGTGGCGCTTGTACCATATTAATAGATGGCAAATCTGCAAAATCCTGTACGCTCTTGGCTGTTCAAGCGGATGGTAAAGAGATAGCAACAGTAGAAGGATTGGCAACCACAGAAGGTCTTCATCCTATTCAAGAAGGTTTTCATTTGAATCATGCTTTACACTGTGGCTTTTGTACGCCAGGTGTCATGATGCGTGCTGTCGAATTATTAGAAAAAAATCCAAACCCTACAGAAGAGGAAATTCGATGGGGTATTTCTGGAAATCTTTGTCGTTGTACTGGGTATAATAATATTGTAAAAGCTATTCAATGGGCTTCTGCAAAAATTCAGGACAAAGAACTTCCTTCGACAGAACCGGAGTTTGTTTAAACCTAATGGAGTTTAAACTCTAATTTCAAAACAAGAAAATTTATTCAAAATGATAAAATGTAAAACATCCAAAGAAATTGGCGGAATGGGCCATTCCAAAAAGCGAAAAGAGGATGCAAGATTTATACAGGGCAAAGGTAATTATGTGGATGATATCAAATTACCAGGAATGCTATATATGGATATCGTTAGAAGTCCATATGCTTATGCTAAAATTAAAAATATAGATATTTCAAAAGCAATGGAGATTCCAGGCGTGGTTGCAGTTGTTACTGGCAAGGACCTGGAAAAATATAACCTGCATTGGATGCCAACTCTAATGTCCGATACTCAAATGGTTCTGCCAACAGATACCGTAATGTATCAGGCCCAGGAAGTTGCGGCGGTTATTGCAACGGATCGTTATATCGCAAGAGATGGTAAAGAAGCGGTTATAGTAGATTATGAACCGATGAAACCTGTCATGGATCCTTATGATGCAATGTCACCTGATTCGCCGGTATTGAGAGTAGATCAGGAAGGGAAAACAGATAACCATATCTGGCATTGGGAAGTTGGAGATAAAGAAAAAACAGAAGAGGTATTTAGTAATGCAGACGTTGTTGTTAAGCAACAAATGCATATTCCTCGAATTCATGTTGCATCTATAGAAACTTGTGGTTGTGTCGCTGCTTATGATAAAGTGGAAAATCATCTGACCATGTATATGACGACACAAGCCCCTCACGCTATTCGAACAGTTATTGCACTAGTTGCTGGTCATGTTGGATTAACCGAAGAAAAAATCCGGGTTATCTCTCCAGATATTGGTGGTGGCTTTGGTGGAAAAGTACCAGTTTATCCAGGTTATGTTATTGCTATTGCTGTTTCTTTTCTAACAGGAGCACCAATCAAATGGATTGAAGACAGAAGTGAAAACCTTCAGGCAGATTCTTTCGCCAGAGATTATCATATTACTGCTGAAATGGCTGGTACGAATGATGGAAAGATTCAAGCAACAAGATTTAAAGTATTAGCGGATCATGGTTATACAGATGCATCGGCTAACCCATCTAAATTTCCAACAGGATTATTTTCTATTGGAACAGGATCATACGATTATGGTACCGCTTATATGGAAGCGGATGCGGTTTATACCAATAAGCCTCCGGGAGGGGTAGCTTATCGATGTTCTTTTCGAGTTACAGAAGCAGTGCATGCGATAGAAAGAATGACAGATATGTTTGCTAAAAAAGTGGGCAAAGATCCGGCTCAACTTAGAATGGAAAACTTTATTAAAAAAGAAGATTTTCCATGGGCTTCACCTACAGGTTGGTCTTACGATAGTGGAGATTATCATGCTGGTTTGAAATTGGCAATGGACACCGTAGGATACGATGAACTAAGAAAAGAGCAATTAGCTTTAAGAGCAGAAGGTAAGTTTATGGGTATTGGTATTTCTACTTTTACGGAAGTAGTAGGTGCAGGTCCTTCAAAAGACTTTGACATTTTAGGTATTAAAATGTTTGATAGTGCTGAAATCAGAGTGCATCCTACTGGAAAAGCAATTGCTCGATTTGGTACGAAATCACAAGGACAGGGACATGAAACAACCTATGCGCAGATTGTAGCGGAAGAGCTCGGGATTCCAATGGAGCACATTCAAATTGAAGAAGGAGACACCGATACAGCTCCTTATGGACTGGGTACCTATGCTAGTAGAAGTACACCGACTGCGGGCGCAGCTGCAGCTATGGCCGCTCGTAAATTGCGGAAAAAAGCTAAAAAAATTGCTGCTTATTTATTAGAAGTGAGTGAGCAGGATTTAGAGTGGGAGCCTGGTAAATTCTTTGTAAAGGGAGCGCCAGAAAAAGCAAAAACAATTCAAGAATTAGTCTTTGCTGCTTATACCAACCATCCTCCAGGAATGGAAGCTGGTTTTGAAACGACTCATTATTATGATCCTCCGAATTTGACCTTCCCTTCAGGTGCTTATATCTGTATCGTTGATGTTGATCCGGAAACCTGTGATATTAAAGTCAGACGATTTGTTGCTATTGATGATTGTGGAAACATTATCAATCCAATGATTGTACAAGGACAGGTTCACGGTGGTTTGACACAAGGAATTGCGCCAGCTATGTATGAAGAGTTGATCTATGATGAAGCTGGAAATATATTGAATGGAACCTTTATGGATTACTTAGTACCGACTGCAGTTGAATCTCCGAGTTGGGAAACAGGACATACCGTTACACCTGCGCCACATCATCCGATTGGAGCAAAAGGGGTAGGAGAGTCTCCAACCGTAGGTGCACCGCCAGCAATTGTTAATGCCATTGTTGATGCAGTTGCCCACTTAGGTATTAAACATCTTGAAATTCCAGTGACTCCTTTCAAATTGTATAAAGAATTGAAAGCAGTCGGATATTTTAATGATAAGGCATAAATAATTTCGAAGCTATTCAAAGCTTCTAAAATAACGAATTCGGCATGGTACACAATACCATGTCGAATTTTATTTCAAGACTTTGTTAATTAATTATTAGATGAATACACTTATTGAAAAAGAATTTGATATTGAGCAGCCAATCAGTAGAGTTTGGAAAAGCCTTGCTGATCCTGCGGATATAGTCACCTGTGTTCCGGGTGCATCAATAACAGAAAAAATTGATGAAAAAAATTATAAAGGAGAAGTAGTGACTAAATTCGGTCCCATAAAAGCAAAATACAGTGGGGATATTGAGATCGTTGAATTAGATGAAGAAGCCCATAAGATGGTATTAAAAGGTAGAGGTCTGGATAGCAAGGGGAAAGGTTCTGCTGATATGATCATGAACGGAACATTAGAAGAAAAAGATGGAAAAACACATGTTAAATTTAGCATGGATATTACTATTGTTGGAATGTTGGCACAGTTTGGATCTCGATTGATAAATGATGTATCGGATCAATTATTGAATCAGTTTGTCGTAAATTTCAAAAACAAACTTTCTGCAGCAGCACCTGAAGAAACAGAAGCTGCGGTTACTGCTGAAACAGCAACTAAGGCCGCGTCATCAGCTGCTTCTTCAGTTGCTGCAAATGCTGAAACTCCAGCAGCTAAATCAACGCCAAAGCCAATTAGCCAAGAGAATAAAGTAGACAATTCGCTCAATGCTACTAGCTTGATTGGTACAGTAATTAAAAGTATCTTTGGTGGTATCCTTGACTTTTTTAAATCACTTTTTGGAGGTAAAAAATCGTAATGTCTTATAGTCATCCAAGTGAACTTATCCCTCCAATTGACAAGCTTGGCTATGTCATCGAAGAGGAATTGGCAACGGTGCTTTATCTGATGATGAAGCTGGATAAACCTCTTTTGCTAGAAGGAAATCCTGGCGTCGGAAAAACAAAGGTTGCGTATATCCTTTCTGAATTGTTAGGATATGAATTGATTCGGTTGCAATGTTATGAAGGTCTGGATGTCAATAACGCGATTTATGAATGGAATTATCAGAAACAATTATTGGCGATCAAGATTTTTGAAAATTCTCAAAAGTCAGAATCGGAAAAGCAAGAGCTCATTTTTGGGGAAGAATTTCTTTTAAAAAGACCATTACTTCAAGCCATTGATTCCGGAAAACGAAAAGTATTATTGATCGATGAAATTGATCGGGCAGATGAAGAATTCGAAGCGTTTTTACTGGAGTTGCTTTCTGAATTTCAAATCAGTATCCCTGAACTTGGAACGATAAAAGCCAGTCAGCCTCCGATAGTTGTCTTGACATCCAATAGAACCAGAGAGTTGAGTGATGCTTTAAAAAGAAGGTGCTTGTATCATTGGGTGGATTACCCATCGATGGAAAAAGAGGTGAAGATCATTCAAAAGCATATTCCAGAAGTAGAGGGAGCGTTGGCAAATCAAATTGCGGATTATATTCGACGTATTAGGACCTTAAAACTGGACAAAGCACCAGGTATTGCTGAAACGATCGACTGGGCACGAGCAATTGCCCTGATGAAAGAAGAAGATGATCCGATTTTGAAAACCTTATCTTGTGTTTTAAAATCTGATCGCGATATTCAACTCGTAAAAAAAGAAATTTTCTAATTTTTAAACGTATAAAATTTAAATTTATGTCATTAGATGAATATAAAGAACTGGATAAAATTCGATTAGAAGATGGTGAAAAATCTAGAGCACACTATAAATCTGTAGACCTGCCTGGTACACGGACCAAAGGTGTTGATGCAGATGCTGTCCGTAAACGGATTGCTGATATGAAGAAAGAAAGAGAGATGCCTAATCACGAATAAATCTTCATTGGATCATTACACAGATTATCCATCTTTTACCGAAGCACTGATTGGATTCAATCAGGTCGCCAGGAGTTATGGCTTCAAAGTTGGCTTGCAATGTAGCCAGGATTCTATTTCCACAGCAATAGCTGGACTTTGGATGGAAAAGGATTTATTTGAGTATGCCTTAGCTGCTTTATTTTGTCAGGCTGAAGAAGAAAAAAGTAATTTTTCTTTGGTGTTTAAACGGTTTTGGTTAGAGAAAGGAAGTCGTGTTCAGGCCAATAGTAGTTATAAAAACCAAAAAAAGGTTTTAAAAAATGCGAAGAGTATTGCGGTGATGACCGATGTCGGAAAATCCGATACTTCTGGTGAATTAGAAGAAGGAAAAAATACCTCCGGAGCGAATGCAAGAGATGTTTTAAAATCTACAGACTTTTCTCAGCTGAATCCGAAGCAATCTGAATTGTTGGATGAGTTGGCTGATAAATTGGTCAAAGAGATGAGCCTGCGTTTAAAAAGAAAAAGGAAGAAATCGAAAAAGGGGCAGGTTAATCTTGGGCAATCTATTCGCAAGAATTTACAGCATGGCGGAAATATTATTCAGCTTTATCGGAAGCAAAAAAAGAGAGAAAAATATCGACTTTTAATTTTGCTGGATGTAAGCGGATCAATGGATAAATATTCCTACTACTTGCTAAAATTTTTATGGTCCCTTCGAGCACATTTTAAAAATATAGAAGTCTTTGCTTTTAGCACCATTCTAAAACGAATTACCGAACAACTTTCTGATAGAGATATTCGAATTGCACTTAAAAATGTCTCCACACACGCCACACATTGGTCTAGTGGAACAAAAATAGGCGCCTGTCTTCAGCAATTCAATGAGGACTATGCCCGGTATTATTTGAATGGTAAAACATTAACACTTGTTTTGAGCGATGGCTTGGATACCGGAGATTCCGAGACCTTAAGCGAAGCCATTCAAAAGATAAAACGAAGATCTAAACGATTAGTCTGGTTGAATCCTTTAAAAGGAATGAAAGGTTATCAACCGATACAAGAAGGAATAAAAACGGTGCTGCCGGAAGTTAACCATTTTGGTTCCGCACACAATTTTAATAGCCTTTTGCTTTTAGAAAACATACTAGCAGATGCATAATTCATTTTTCGATAAAATTAAAACATTAAGAGAAAGCGAAGTCCCCTTTGCTACTGCCATTATTGTCAGACGAAGAAAACCTTCATCTGGTAAGCCAGGAGATAAGGCTATTATTACTCAAGACGGACAGATACATGGTTGGATTGGTGGTGGATGTACCAGAGGCATTGTTTTGAAAGAAGCACTCCTTTCTTTAAAGGATATGAAGCCTCGATTTGTCTCTATTTCTCCTATTAAAAAAACGGATACTTTTGATAATACTAAAGCCTATACCATGACCTGTCAAAGTGGTGGTGAGGTGGAAGTGTATATAGAACCTATTATGCCCAAACCTCAATTGATTATTATTGGTACTTCTCATATTTCGATGTCATTGGCTAAAATCGCTAAAGCGATTGACTATCGGGTGGATGTTTATACCACGGTGACTGAAAGCAATGTCTTTCCGGAAGTTGATACGTTGAAAACGCTAAAAGAATTGGATCCTTCCAAGGTAAATCCTTCTGCTTACATGATCGTTTGCACACAAGGGGAAGGTGATGCGATGGCATTGTTGAAAGCAATATCTGCAGGTACGTCTTATTTGTCTTTTGTTGCCAGTATGAAAAAAGCCAATGCAATTTATACAGAACTGCGCAAGATGGATATCACCTTCGATCAAATTAAAACGATAAAGACACCAGCCGGAATTGATATCAATGCAAAAACACCAGATGAGGTTGCGATCAGTATTTTGGCAGAAATAATTACTGATTTTCGAAAGTCTTCTGAAGATGAAAAGGGTTTAGCATCTCCTAAAATTGAACTTCAAAACGATGATTTATATTTAAATCCAGTTTGCAATATTCCAATCCAAAAAAGTACCGCCAAACACATATTAGACTACAAAGGTGAAAAGGTGTATTTCTGTTGCGATGGATGTAAAGTAAGTTTTGAAAACGAACCAGAAAAATATATGGCAGTCTAATTCTAATCTTTTGTCTTACCGCTCTTTTAGAAATATTTTGTTTTGATTTTCTTTTCTTTCATCTCTAAGGCACTTAGGGATAGGCCTTAATTAGCACCTCCATGGATAAATAATAGCGTTTTTATCTAGCATGTAAAGT
>CAYXQH010000297.1:0-7467 GCA_964467425.1 uncultured Saprospiraceae bacterium | reverse complement strand
TTATTGGTGCAGGTTTCCTTGTTGTTGTGACGCTTCTTTCCTTTTTCCTTTATTCTTTTTTTAGAAAAATTAAATCTCAGAACCAAATCATTAGTAAAGCCCTTTCAGAAAAAGATATTTTACTTCGTGAAATTCATCATCGGGTCAAAAATAACCTGCAACTGGTTTCAAGTTTGCTTGGCTTGCAAGGGATGACCACACAGGATCAGCATATAAAAGAAGCGATCAATGCCGGGAAGTCAAGGGTGATGTCGATGGCATTAATCCATCAGGATTTATATAATAAAGAAAAACTAACGAGTGTCAATGTTAAAGAGTATTTAGATAAACTTTGCGGCGAATTAATCAACACCTATCAATTATCTGCAGACCAGGTTCGTTTGGAGACGGAGATTGATGAACTTGATCTTGATGTGGAGACCTTGATACCTTTAGGCTTGATTATAAATGAGTTATTGACAAATGCTTTAAAGTATGCCTTCCCACATAGTCAGCAAGGGACTATTCATATTAAGCTTTTTGAAAAAAATAATTTATTGCATTTGGAAGTCAATGATGATGGCATCGGCATGTCTGATAATGTCAATTCCGATAGTTCTTTTGGATTTAGAATGATTAGAAGTTTGCTCCGTCAACTGGATGGTGAAATGCAATCTGACGGAACGGATGGTACACAGGTTCAATTTCAATTTAAAGATTATAAAAAGGTGGCTTAATAGTAAATGCTATCATGGCATCAGATGAAATTATTATATGCCAAAATACTAAGTAAGAAAACATACTCCAAAAAATGAAGAAAATTCTATTTCGTTTTTTTCTAATGTTGGTTTTTATTTTTCCAATCTTTTTATTCGCTCAGCAAAAAGATAAGACTAAAGCTGAATTGAAATTAGAGGAAGTTTATACTTCTATGGGAAAAGGGAATATGGATTTAGCTTATCTGCAAATTGATACTTTAATTGCTGTTGCCGAAGTTGAGAAAGATCTTTTACATTTAGGGCTTGGATGGAATGCTAAAGCAGAATATTTTCTGATGTCCAATAAGAAAGAGGAGGCCATTCCTTTATTTAAAAAAGCACTTTATTATTTTGAAAAAGCAAATTCGAATACGGATATCTTCCGACAATACACGGGTATTGGGCAATGTTTTACAAGTATAGGGCAGTTGGATTCTGCTTTGTATTATTTAAATCAAGCAGATACTTTTCAAGATAGAAACGATATCATAGGTAAATCTAATGCAGGTAGTCTTAATGTTTTAAAAGCGCGGGTTTATAGTCAATTAGGGAAGATCGATAAGGCTATTGAATACTTTCATTTGACTTTGGAAAATGACCCTGAACCTTCTATTAAACGAATGGTTCACGATGATCTTGCATTTGAATATCTGCGTTTGTACAATTTCGATAAGGCAGATAAACATGCTGATTTAGCTTTTGAATATCATAAGAATCAAGGAACTGCTCTTGGATTTAATCGATTAAATAAAGCCAGGATTGCTACTTATAAAGGAGCATTTGATACAGCTGAAAATTATATTTTAGAATGTTTAGATAATTATAAAAAATCTGCTCACAATGAATACGTTCCTTTTGCCAAAGCGATTTATGCAGGAATTAAAGTAAAAAAACAAGAGTTTGAAAGTGCAAAAGCGTTATTGAGTGAAATTGATGAATCTAACTTTAAACCCAAAACAGATCGATACTCTTACTACTTTTTAACAAAAGCAGAATATGGAATTAAAACAAATGACTTAAAAGAAACGGCTCTATATTTAGCAAAAGCAGAAGGAAATGCCAAGGAGCTAAATAATTTGTTTGTACTCCGTAATATCCTTGAAACCAAAGCAAATTATTTTGAAAAAATAAATAATCCAACCAAGCAAATAAAAGCGTTGAAACAATTCCAGCTACTTAATGATTCTTTAATCAATATTCAGCGACTTAATATTGCAGAAAATATTGCGGCTGAATTTCAAACCAAGCAGAAAGAACAAGTGATCGCTCAATTAGAATTTGAGGATGAAGTGAAAGCATCTAAATTGAAAACGCAGCAGATTATTATAATTGGATTCCTGATTGGTCTAAGTTTGTTGGGGGGACTGCTGTTTCAATTATTAAGACGTAACAAACAAATCAAAACTCAGAATCAGGTCATTGCAAAAGCACTTTCTGATAAAGATATCCTTTTAAGAGAAATTCATCATCGGGTCAAAAATAATCTCCAATTGGTTTCAAGCTTGCTTGGTCTCCAAGGGATGACCACTAAAGACGAGCATATAAAAGAAGCAATTAATGCGGGGAAATCAAGGGTGATGTCAATGGCTTTGATTCATCAGGATTTATACAATAAAGAAAAGCTAACGAGTGTAAATGTCAAGGAGTATTTAGATAAGCTTTGCCAGGAATTAATCAATACGTATCAATTATCTGCGGACCTGATCCAATTAGAAACGGAAATTGAAGAGCTTGATCTTGATGTAGAAACCTTGATACCTTTAGGCTTGATTATCAATGAATTATTGACAAATGCTTTAAAGTATGCATTCCCTCATAACCAGCATGGAATTATTCATGTTAAGCTTTTTGAAAAAGACAATTTATTACATTTGGAAGTTAATGACAACGGTGTTGGCTTATCGGATAATGTCGCGCCAAATAGTTCATTTGGGTTTAGAATGATTAGGAGTTTGCTACGACAACTGGATGGTGAAATGCAATCTGAAGGAACGGATGGGACACAATTTCAATTTCAATTTAAAGACTATAAAAAGGTAGCGTAATGGCAAAAATCATTATTGTAGAGGACGAAGCAATTATTGCAGATGAGATTGAGATGATGCTCGAAATGATGGGGCATGAAGTGATTGATAATATCCAAAATGGTGATAAAGCGCTGGATGCCTTCATGATAAAAAAGCCTGATATTGTGCTTTTGGATATTACTATTAAAGGCAATCTGAATGGAATTGATCTGGCAAAAATAATCCGGCAGAAATATAATTTTCCCTTCGTTTTCCTTACTTCTCACTCTGATAAAACAACTTTGTCAGAAGTGAAAACCACTTTTCCTTATGGCTATATCGTAAAGCCTTTTACACAACAAAGTTTAATGACGACCATTGAACTCGCTTTGCATAAATTCGAAAGTGAACAAGAGATCGGCTTTCCTTCCAAAGATAATTTTACCCAAAAAATTGGTGTTCAATTAACAGATCGAGAATACGAATTATTACAAAGTTTAGCAGAAGGGATGACCTATAAAGAAATTGGTGCTAAACATTTTCTAAGCATCAATACCGTTAAGTCTTATCTTAAATCTGTGTTTCAAAAACTCAAAGTGAGTTCTCGCCATGAAGCAGTCAATGTTGTGATGAAAATGAAATAATTAGAAATGAGGATCAATCTATAGTACATTCTTTTCACCCATATGGGTGTGAAATAATTTTCCGATAAATTTTAACTTTATACTGTAGCCTCAAAAAACCAATTTTAGCTATGAAAAGAAAGCTACACTACTCTGTGCCTCTGTTTACCCTAGAGGTGCAACTTTTTAATGAAAAATAACATGAAGCAATACTAAAGCCATTACCAATCCAAGACCAAACTGAAGTAAACCTTTGGAATCGTACACCAGCAATTCCCGCCAACTTCTCCATCTTTTGTTTTTACTAAGGAGATTGATGAACATAAATGCAATGAGCATGACCCAACCTGCCCGTACAAAATAGTTCATTTTAAAACCTATCATATTTTCTCTAAAAATGAAAATAAAAACTAAATGCAATGGGATACAAATTAAGAAACCTATAAGCACTTTTTTTCGATCAGGGGCCATCAGAAATATTGCCGAACAAATAATGATCACAAAGCCTGAGTTGAAAAAATTCCTAATTTCATTTAAAGTATGTGTGAAAGCTTCTTCGGGGTTATCCATTTTTAAAGCAACAAATAACCAGCCTACCATAACACCCGTTGCAAGTGCAACCAGGATAGTTTTTCGACCCACGTCTACAATCTGACGATCATTTGCATTTTTATTGATGTAGGTTTTATAAATATCAATTGAAAAAAGAGTGGCTAATGAATTGAAGGTAGAGTCAATGGTACTCATGAGTGAAGCAAAAAGAGCGCAAAGGATAATGCCTTTAAAACCAGGTTTTAAAAAAGTAGAAACGATATATGGAAATGCTCCATCCGGATCGTCTAACTTTCCTTCCTCACCTAGCACGCCATACAAAGCAATGCCTGGAATGACGATAATAACCGCCATGACAATTTTCATGACCCCACCAAAAAGTAAGCCTTTCTGAGCCTCTCCCAAACTCTTAGCAGCTAATGACCTCTGGACAACAGTCTGGTTGGTACACCAGTAGTTAATATTCAATAAAAGCAAACCAAAGACATGTGGCCAGGGTAGTTTTTCATGATTTCTTGGAAGATGGAGATGCATCATTTCAGGCGTTTTTTCATATAACTGCGACCAGCCTCCTAATTCATTGACGATAATAAATGTGACAATAATTCCTCCAGCTAACAATATTAAAAATTGAATGATATCTGTTTTGACAACAGCTGCGAGGCCACCAAGATATGTATAGGTTGCAGAGAATATTCCGAGCGCTAAAATGATTATGGAAAGTCGAATAGCCTGATTTTCATGAATAAACTTAAGCTGATCTTCAAAGACCCAATCCGCTGCAAATGCTCCCCAAAATAAGGCAGCTCCAAGACTCACAGTAGAAAACAATAGAATATTTGCACTGGTATAAGCTAAGGCAACCGTTTCTCCCAAACGCTTTTTTATAAACTGCGTGATGGTGATGACTTTGTCTTTTAAATACAAAGGAACGAAAACAAAAGCTGCCAGGAATATACCTTGTATGGCATTGATTTCTAAACTAGCCTGTGCCAATCCAAAAGCATAAGCAGAGCCCATCATGCCCAAAAACTGATAGCCGTGAATATTGGTAGCAATAGTAGATAAGGCTACCGAATACCATTTAAGATTTCGATTACTTAAAAAGTATTCTTCTGTAGTTACTTCTTTTTTAGCCCGACCAGAAATAGCCGCCACAAAAATGACCACAAAATATCCCAGTACAATTCCTAAGTCTAACAAATCAATTTACAATTGTCAGTTAACAATTAATTTTAAGCAATGCCTACAATTCCTCATTCCAAATTCCTCATTCCCGCTTTCCACCAGCTAACGGCGAATCCGGTTCCCCTTCCACAATGCGTCCCTGTACCACTGGCATAGAAACCGTTTTTATATTTGGTAAAACATATTTTGCAAAAAGGTTACACTCGTCCAGATGCGGATAGCCAGAAAAAATAAAGGAACGAATTCCCATGTCCATATACCTTTTTATTTTATTTAAAACCTGATCCGGATTACCAACGATTGCTGCACCACAACCGGATCGCGCACGACCAATCCCCGTCCAAAGCAATGGTTCTGCATAGCCTTCATCATCCGCAATCTCTCGCATATTGGCTTGACGGGCAACGCCATAAGATTTTGCATCTAAGGCGCGTTCTCTGATTTCTTTTCCCATTTCGGCATCAAGCTTAGACATTAAATGTTTAGCATGTGCTCTTGCCTCAGATTCTGTTTCCCGAACAATGACATGTACACGCAATCCAAAATCTACTGTTCGATTATAAGAATCCGCTTTATCGCTCATGTTTTCCATCAAGCCCTTTAGTTTCTCCTCTGTCTCCGGCCACATTAAATAAACATCACAATGTCTTGCACATAAGTCAACGCCTGGTGGAGAATAACCGCCGAAATAGAGTAGGGGCCCGCCATTCTGTTGATACGTTTTTAGAGGACGCGTTGTATCCAGTTTTAAATTATAAAATTGCCCTTGAAAATCAATATGATCTTGTGTCCATCCTTGCTTTAAAATTTCAATTACTTCCTGTGACCGTAAGTATCGATCTGCAGAACTCAAATCCGTTCCTGGCAGATTAGACGAAATAATATTAATCGTCAGTCTTCCTTTTAAAATGTGGTCCAGTGTTGCAATGGCTCGACCAAGCATAGGCGGATGTACTTCACCACAACGAATGGCTGCCAATAGATTTATGTTTTTAGTAAGTGGAGCTACGGCTGAAGCGAAAGTCATTGTATCTTGACCTACCTGATAACTGGAAGGACATAAAATATTACGATATCCTAGTTGGTCTGCTGCCAATAATATCTTGGATGCATTTTCCCAGGAACTTTTATAGTCCATACTTCGATGCCCAAGAAAGTCATCATCTCCATTACAGATCGGAGCAAACCAGGAAACTTCCGCACCTTCTAAATCTTGTGATCTTATTTTCATTATTCCTATTATTCATTATTCATTACGGTACCCTAACTCCGGTGGAGGCTTCTAATAATTCGTACCATTCTTGATGAGTTAATTTAATTTTAGTGGCATCCAAAGCGTTTTTGATTCTCGAAATCTTAGACGTTCCAAGGACTGGGATAATTCCTGACGGATGTTTAAATAACCAGGCCAGTAAAATCTGATCTATTTGGACATTATATTTTTCCGCCAATTCTTCTGCAATTTTCTTAATTCGAATGATTTGTTCGTCTTCTGTATTTTGAAAAATTCTTCCACCACCAAAAGGGGACCAGGCGGTCGGAGAAATTCTGTTTTTTAAACATTGATCCAACGTCCCATCGTTAAATGGATTTAAGTGTAGAATCGAGATTTCGACTTGATTCGTTACTAAAGGAACAGGACTATAAGATTGAAGCAGATCAAATTGGGAAGGAGAGTAATTCGAAACCCCAAAATGTTTTACTTTACCAGAGGAATGAAGGATCTCAAAAGCTGCCGCAACCTCATTTGGATTCATCAAATAATCAGGTCGATGAATTAAAAATAAATCAAGATAATCAGTAGATAACTCTTTCAATGATTGATCAACAGAAGTGAGTATATGCGATTTTGAGGAATCATAAAAATTGATTCGATGTTCTGGTCTGCGGTCCGAAACCAATCGAACGGTACACTTAGAGGTTATTCTGATTTTTGAACGAAGGTCGGGGCGTTTTTGTAATAATTTCCCAAAATCTGTTTCAGTAGAATAGTTGCCATAGATATCTGCGTGATCAAAGTCCTGAAGACCAAGTTCTATGCATTGCTCGACAATTGTTTCTAGCTCAGATGTATTCATTTTTACACCCCATTCTCCAAGCCGCATCATACCAACTATAAGGGGCGAAAGTTCAAAAGACATATTTTTACTCATTTTACTGGATTTTCATGTTTTCATAAATATAGGAAAATCCAAAAGAGTGAAGACTATTGAAAAGAATTAATGCAGAATAATAGTTTTAGAAAAGAAAAAAGGAAGGGGATGGGTTTGGTTTTTCATGTTCCTATAAAAAAGAAAAGCCCCTCGGAAGGAGCTTTTCAATTTCGTAAATATAAAATACAGACTAGGTCTGTTTATATCT
>CAYXQH010000296.1:0-7478 GCA_964467425.1 uncultured Saprospiraceae bacterium | reverse complement strand
AATTCCTAATTCTTATCCTTTACTTTTTTGGCTCCTTTTTTAGAAAGTGGCTTAAGTGCCGTACGAGTCATCTTTTTTATATAGTCCACTTTTCGAAAACGAACTGCTGACCAGTCCTGATCAATAGCGACCATGCGGACACCTTCCATTTCGAACTGCCCAAGAATTTCCCAGCCTGTATCTCGATTAAAATCACAGGTATAGTTTTTAGAACTTTTCTTAGGGTAGGCCATCCAAAATATCGCATCGCCGTTTAAAAGCGGAGCAGCTTTTTTAACCATTTTATCAATTTCAGTTTGCTTGGTTGCAAAGCCAATAAAAAAATCTATTTGATCTGTTTTACGGATGCCGGTTTTTATTTGGACATCCATAGATAGGCTTTTCAAATTTTCGTTGAAAGAGTCGGGGTGATTCAAAACGAAGATTTTATTTTGATCTTTATAGTTGAGTTTTTTGAAAACAGTATCCATATGCAATTTTATTTTTTGGTATTTAAAAAATCATCAAGTCTATCTAATTTGGAGAGCCAGAAATTTTCGTACTGCTGTACCCAATCAAATATTTCCTGAAGCGGCTCCATTGTTAAAGTGCAAATCCTTTCTCTGCCATGAGTATCAATTTGAATGAGGTTAGATTCTTCTAATATTTTTACCTGTTTTGAAATGGCAGGACGACTTATTTCAAAGTTTTCTGCAATGGTATTAATACTTTGAGGAGTATCATGCAAAATCTCAATGATTTGCCGTCTTGTAGGATCAGCTAAAGCTTGCCATGCATCTCTTCTCATGATTGTAAGAAATTTGAAAGTTTTTTTGATAATAATTTTTTCCAACCCATTTTTAGTATCTGTTTCGTTATCCAACCATTGAATCCTTTAAAACCATTATGAGAAAGTGTCAATAATGTTTCCTCTTCGGAAATTGCTTTTAGATTCCATTCAACAGTAGTAGGGGCTTTAAAACTGGAGTTGTCCCAGGAATAGATCAAAGTGTTGGGAGCCTGACTTTGTATAATCTGGCAATTAATGATTCCGTCAAAACTCCCTTGCGGTTTTGTAGTAAACTGAAAAGTAGCATTTTCCTCTAAAGTGAAATCAGTAGGCATGAGCCAGGTTGAAAGCGCCTCTTTGGAAGTAAGGGCATCCCAGACTTTTGCGATGTTATGTTTATAAACTCGCTGAATATAAATTTGTGGTTTTGCCTTTTTTTCTATTTGTATTGCCATCATATTATAGAGTTTTGAGAAAATAAAAGTAACCAATCGGTTACAAATATAAAAGTAACTATTCGGTTACGCAAATTTTTTAATAAAAAAAATGAATTTCTGTGGATTCTCCTATTCATGTATGTTAGACGTTTTTTACCAAAATGGATCAAGTGAAGTCATCTTCAAAAAAGAAAGAAATAGCATTTTTTTACCGTTCAGAACACAAAAGCTACCATTCAGAACATTGAGCGGGATAAATAGGGCTAATTAATTATATTTTTGTATGTTTCGATTCCAAATTAAATAGTCAAAAACCCACATTAGAGAAAGTATAAAGTAAAGAAACCAATCTTTACTTTGTAAAAAGGCAATCATTGCATCTATTTCAGATGGAAGTAACTTGTGCTATATCCTCTAGAGTAAAAAAGAGAATTTTTATCGTTTGCGTGAAGGTTATGAACTTCATTCATTAGAATGTCTTTATGGCATTCCCTTTTCTTCAAGATCATATACTAAGGGATGATTTGAGGAAAACGATTTGGTATTATTATACTTTATATAATTTTTTTAACCTCAAAAAAAAATCATGAAAAAACAATTGAATTTAAATGTTCTAAGTCCCAGTTTTCTTAATAAGAGAATGTTACAAAGGGGCAATTTTATTTTGTATGCACTTAGTATATTTTTAGTGGTCACTTTTTGTATTAGTTGTGAGACTATAAATTCTGATTCTACTACTGATTCTTCGGTCATGGCAGCAGAGAATACCTCAAAAAAGGTTCACTTAGCATTTGCAGGAGGGGGCTGGCGTGCTCACACAGGACATTCTGGTTGGACATTATCCCTATTAAATCCTGATAATAGTCATATTACTTTGGATTCTGCATTTACTAATGTGGGAACTATTTCTTCTAATTCTGGTGGTAGTTGGTTTAGTACGATGCTCATGTATTCTCCTGCTTTCGTTGATTCGATTCAAGCACCAAATGCTATCGAAACCTGGAGTTCAGTGGAAGGAGGCTGGACTGGAGGACAGTATGATCTTTTCAATACCTTTGATTGTAAAAGCACTCATGGAGGCTTATATATGCCTTGTGTTCTACTTGCGGAGTATCCTTTAACTGCACAGTATTGGCTTGATATTGTCACTGACGTTGTGTTCAAGGATTTTCCTATGGATCAAAGTATCACTTTAGCTGATGAGGTGCAATCTTGGGCTAAAGATAAACCCTTACTCCTTGCAGCAACTATGTTGAAGGATGAAGTTGTTCTTAATGATACTTTTGTGAGTATTATACATCAGTCAAAAAATAAAAACAGATTTTATCAAGCTTGTTTAGACCCAGGAACACCGAACTTAAAAGGATTTACGGGAGCCTCTTGTACGGGGATAGATTCAACGGAAGTAACGCCTGTTACATTTTCAAGAAAATTAAATAAGTCTCATTTTTTAACTCCTCCATTTTTCTCTCAGAACAATGGTACTGCGAAATTTACTGTAGGGTATAAAAAAAATGGAACAAAAAAGAGTGGGGTGGATACGCTTTCTCATGTAACTATTCAAGGTCCTTTAAGTACCAGCTCTGTTCCAGTTATTGTCGCAGCAGCAACCTCTAGTGCTGCTACAGGTTTTCTAGCCATGGAAGCTAATTCTGGAATTCATGCAGAACATTTTGATCGTGAGGCGATCTCTTATAAAATGACGAATAAGAAAGTTGAACATGTTCAACAGCTAATAGGTACGGAATTAAATCAATTACAAAGAGAAAAGGTAGTTAGTTTTGCAGACGGAGGGCCTGTAGATAATTCCGGTGTTGCTCAATTAGTAAGCTCCTTACAGTTTAATTCTCCAAGTCAAGATACTTTCCATGTTGTGGCATTCGATAATGTTACGAGTGCTTTCCCCGTTGTCTCGAAAACTAATGATACATTGGAGGTCGGTACTGATATTGCTTATCTATTTGGCAAAGGTCTTGAGCCAGGCAATAAATTTTGTGCCTATAAAAAATTAGGTTGTCTTACGGTTCCTGATCTACAAATCTTTGATCAGGCAGCACTTACCAATACTCCGATGACGTGGACATATCCAGGCAGGAATGGTGAAAAGTTGATTTATACGAAGTATACTGCTTCCACTCATGATAATTCCGTTTTTAATATTAAATCAGGCACTATAGTGGTCCTGCATGCATTCACATGCGTTTATCCTCTTGCAGGGACAGTGCCACAGAATCAAAAAGGAACAACAAAATTAGGCTTTAGTGTATATGGTGATATGATAAAATTCATTAATGATGGTATGGAACAAGGAGGAGGTTTAATAAATCTTCAAAAGGCAGTTGGGATAAAATAATAAAATCGTTAAATACAAACTTATTGAGTTACTAGGTCATCTTCATATGGTCTAGTAACTCAATTTTTTATTATAGAGTATCTTTCAAGTCTTCTAAATAAAAACTCAAACTAGAATTTATTGTACGAAATTATTTTGTGGAATGTACAAACATGAAGTGAGCATTTGATAGGTACAAATGTCTGTAGTGTAGATAATAAAGAAACAGGTAATTAAACTTAATCCGTAATCTTAAAGTAAATCGTATCCTTTTTTCCCATTTGGATTTCGCTTAGCTTTTGACCAAGCTCTTTAACCACTAGGTCGTGAGAGAGGATTTGATTTTCAATTTTGTGTACAGTTTTGAAATCACGTTCTTTGATTTTGATTTCAATTTCATTAAACTGTTCTTCTAAAGAATCGGAAAGTTTGCAGGATTTGATTTTTCCTTGAAACCAGTTTTCAACTTTGCGGATGGACTTAAGTTCTATGACATTTTCTTCTCCGTCGTGAATGGTGTAATCTTTGGCAGTGTCAAAAGGCATCTGTGATGTTTTTGTTAGATGATGTTCCATAGGATTTTACTGGTTTAAGGTTACAACGTAAAGATAGCTCTAGGTGTTGCAAAATCAAAAGAATATTCCTATTTGAGCGTAAGAAATTCGACATTAGTTAATAAAGTAAATTGTCGACTTTGCCTGTTTGTTGAGAATTGGGTATAAAATGCTGTTTAAACGTGTTTAATTAATGAGAAGGCGGTATTTAAAAGTTTATAGGTGAACTTCGCCAAAAAGAGATGTTTTAAGATAATTATGAACGATTAATAAATACGAATGATTTCTCCATTTCCTTTTCCTAAAACACTTCTTGAATAAGCATTGCTAACTTTGCTCATTGGAATTGGGTTGTGTCCTGGAAAGTAAGCTTCGTATTTTTCGACAGCATCTTCTACTAAACCAGAAGAAACGACATTGATTCGTTGGCTGTTTTTCATTTCCAACGCAACTGCTTTTACAAAGCTATGAATCGCGCCGTTCACCATCGCAGCAGAAGCGGTCATAGGCACAGGGTCATCAGCGAGGATGCCAGTTGTCAGGGTAAAGGAACCTCCTTCATTAATGTATTCTTTTCCGACTCGAACCAAATTGACCTGGCCCATCATTTTGCTTTTTATACCGATATAATAGTCTTCATGAGAAAGGTTTTCAAAATAATCCCATTTCGCTTCACCAGCGATACATAGAACTGCATCCAGCTTTGGTAAAGCTTCATACATTTTTTTGATCGACTCAATATCTGCGATATCAACTTGAATACTTCCTGAAGTCTTACCTGCGATGATGACCTCATGATTTTGAGCAAGTTTTGCACTTACTTTTTTTCCGATTGTTCCATTTCCTCCAATGATCAGTATCTTCATAATAAAAATCTATCTTTTGTTCCAGTTTGAATCAGGATGTTGAATATCGTTTAATTGCTTTTTGCTTTTCTCTAAAAGACTAGCTGCTAAAAGGGCTGCTATATTAGCTTCCTCTTCATTGCCCTGCGCCATCTCTTTTCCATTAAAATACTGCTTGACAAAATGCGTATTAAAATTTCCACTGATAAATGCTTCATGTTGCATTACAAAGCGACCGAAAGGTAAGGTGGTTTCTACGCCCTTAATGTGATAATTATCAATGGCTTCCACCATTTTTGTCATAGCTTCCTGTCGGTTTGATCCATAAGTGATCAATTTAGCAATCATCGGATCATAATAAATCGGGATGTCCATACCTTCTGTAAACCCATCGTCCACTCGAATATTTTCTCCTGTTGGAATTTGGTAGGTTTCTAATTTACCTACGCTAGGTAGAAAGTTAGTAACCGGATCTTCTGCATAAACTCTGACCTCTAGCGCATGTCCTTTGATGCTTAGGTCTTCCTGGCTAAAAGGAATTTTTTTACCTCTGGCAATATTGATTTGTTGTTCGACCAGGTCAATGCCTGTTATCAATTCCGTTACAGGGTGCTCGACTTGCAGACGAGTATTCATTTCCAGAAAGTAAAAATTCAGATCGTCGTCGATGAGAAACTCGACAGTTCCTGCTCCTTCATATTTTGCAGCAGCAGCAACTTTTATAGCCGCTTCACCCATCGCTTTTCTAACTTCCGGAGTGAGGACCGCGGAAGGTGCTTCTTCAACTACTTTTTGATGCCGACGTTGGATACTGCACTCTCGTTCAAAAAGATGTAGCGTATTTCCATGTCGATCTGCAAGAACCTGGATTTCAATATGTCTCGGGGAGCTAATATACTTTTCAATAAAAACGGATCCATCTCCAAATGAGGAAAGCGCTTCGCTAATAGCACGCTCCATTTGCTCGGCTAAATCAGCTTCTTTTTCCACTACTCTCATTCCTTTTCCACCACCACCTGCAGAAGCTTTGATAAGAACTGGAAAACCAATGTCTTTGGCGATCTCTTTTGCTAGTTCTACATCCTCTATTGCTCTGTCAATTCCCGGAACCATTGGGATGTCATAATCTTTTACGGCTTCTTTAGCGGCCAATTTACTACCCATGATTTCCATAGAGAAAGGAGAGGGGCCAATAAAAGTAATACCAGCATCTGTAACTTTTTGAGTAAAAGCTGCATTCTCACTCAAAAAGCCATAACCTGGATGAATACCATCCACCTGATTAGCTTTTGCAATTTCAATGATTTTATCCCCTAAAAGATAAGACTCAGACGAAGGAGGAGGTCCTACACAGAAAGCTTCATCGGCAAATCGAACATGCGGTGCATTTCTATCTGCTTCAGAGTAGATTGCAACGGTTTTAATACCCATTTTCTTTGCTGTTCGCATGACACGAAGCGCAATTTCACCTCGATTTGCAACTAGTATTTTTTTCATCTCTTTGGTTTTAAATAGATTGCAAAAATGGACATTTTCTTTCTTAAAAAGAAAAGGATTAAGGATTAATATGCCAAACCGACGGTCATACTTATAGACATATTTTTATAGCGTTTCCATTTTGCCTGACTTCCAAATTTATAGAAGTGTTGTTTTCCAAATACTGGAAATCGAATCGGCATTGCCAATCTTTTTCCATCCTTAGAGGCATCAATCCATTGAATGGTTGCTATGAAATCTTTATCGGTGTATAAATCATAGGTACTAAGGTCAACATCAATCCAGCCTGTCTTTTTATCCTTTATCGTCACAATGATATCCTTATCGGTTAGATGTGCGTGTGGTTTTTTCTTTTTTATACTATAAAAAGAAATTCGGAATTTAGCTGAACTGAAATTATTTGAACGAATGTAAAAACGGAGTGATTCGATCTGGGTTGTTCTTTTTTTAATTTTAAACTTTTTCCCAATCTCTGATCCTAAGTTTTGACGTGGCTTTCTTGCAATAGAAAAATTTACATTTCGATTTCCTTTTGTTTTTGAGCGACCAATTACTTTAGAATTAGAGAATTTGGGTCGGACGACTATTTCATTCAATTCAAAAATATCGTCTTTTAAAATAACTGTCTTTTGATCCTTAATATTTTTAATTAGAAAGGATTGACTTTTATAACCTATAATTGAGAATCGAACGGTATCATTATCACTTATAGTATTGTTGTAGTATAGGTTGTAATTACCATTTTCCTGGGAAACAGTTCCTGTACTCGTTCCGACAATACCTACATTTACATAAGAAATAGGCTTACCATCAACATCTTGAATAATACCAGAAATGCTCTTTTCTGTCTGAGACTGGGCGTTTATGCTTAAAAAGACAATAATAAACGTTAATAAAAATATATTTTTCATAGATATTTTTTATTCTTTGTGTTTCTGAAGTAATTTACTTTTTTGTGTAAGATAATATTTTGTTAGCCTTACAATTGTCTTTATTTTAAAAAAAAACTTGATCATGAAATTCTTTTTCTCTTTTTCTTTATTG
>CAYXQH010000295.1:0-7490 GCA_964467425.1 uncultured Saprospiraceae bacterium | reverse complement strand
CTATCGTTCCAATTCCCGGAATTAAAAGCGTTGTCAATTTCGCATGGGTCAAATGTTCCGCAATACCTTCCAGCCAATCCCAATCGGTATGTGCCCCAAAGCCATAATTAAAACTTCCACCTGTGAGTCCGTCTCCATGTGAAATTTCAATCGCATCCACTTTTGCTTTATCCAGGGCAATCGCAATATCCTTGATCTGCTGTTTAGAATATTGATGCTGTATCGGATGCATTCCGTCTCGAAGGGTTACGTCTTGTATGTATAGTTTGTGCATGATGATGAAAGTTTGTAAGTTCAAGTTCAAGTTCAAGTTCAAGTTCAAAATTTCGCTTGATTGATTTTGATCTTGATATTTGAGTTTGAACTTTCTTAAAGTTTATTTCTTTTATTTTTGATGATAGTCGCAATTATGGCTATTAATTCTTCACATTCTTTTTGTAAATATTTTCTTTTTTCTGCATCGCCATAATTGACATAGCTTATAATTTTTAGAGCTACTCTTGATTCTTTTAATTCTTTCAACACTATCCCAAGTTTATGAATCTGATCTTTGATTGATTCAGCACCTTGAGCTTCTCCGAAATTTAATGCAGAACTAGTTGCTGACCTTGTTAACTGGCTACTTAAGTTATTCCCTGATTTATCATCGGGCAAATCATTTAAAAAGAAAATGGTATCACCAGCAAATTTTACCAATCTGTCTTCTAAGTCGAATTTTTTTTGACTCATATTTAATTGAGTTTTCAGTATCAAGTTTAAGTTCAAAATTTTATTTGTATTTGATCTTGATACTTGAGATTGAACTTTTCATTTTAATCAATAACCGCCAACTTATCTCCAGTCGACATAGCAGCACTAGTCATGATGTCCAGATTGCCAGCATATTCAGGGAGGTAGTGCCCAGCTCCGACAACTTGTAGAAGCACGGTGGTTTTCAAACCATGTCTATGTCCTAGCCCTTCAATAAAAACGGGCTGATCTTCAGGAATATCGTCGAATTGCACCTCTTGATGTAAGGTGTATCCTGGAACATAATGCTGTACTTCTTTTACCATTTCATGAATGCTTGCTCGGATGGCTTCTCTATCTGCTTGCTCACTTAAGGTGAAAACAGTATCCCGCATGACAACGGGCGGCTCTGCAGGATTCAGAATGATTAATGCTTTTCCTTTGTCAGCGCCGCCGACCTGCTCGATAGCATGCGCTGTTGTTTCTGTAAATTCGTCAATGTTGGCTCGTGTTCCTGGGCCTGCGGATTTGCTGGCGATGGACGCTACGATTTCTCCGTAATGAACTTTAGCTATGCGACTAACCGCTGCCACCATCGGGATGGTTGCCTGTCCGCCACAAGTAACCATGTTTACATTTCTGACATTATGACTTGCATCAAAATTCACAGGAGGAATCAAGAAAGGACCGATTGCTGCTGGCGTTAAATCAATAATTCTTTTATCCGGATATTTTTCTACGATACCCCAATTATAATGATGCGCTTTTGCAGAAGTAGCATCGAAAATGATTTTTATGTCTTCCCATTCGGGCATATCGACTAGACCAGCTAAACCTTTTGCAGTAGTGGCAAAACCCATTCTTTTTGCTCTGGCTAAACCGTCAGAATTTGGATCAATTCCAACCATAGCGGACATTTCTAAATGCTCGGATTTTCTGATAATTTTAATCATTAAATCTGTTCCGATATTTCCAGGGCCAATAATGGCTACTTTTACTTTTTGCATATGTCATTATTATCTCTGTGCCTCTGTGAAAAAAAAAGAACCACAGAGTCACCGAGTCGATTAATGTTTAATTAATTCAATAGAGTAAAACTATTATTCCTCCGTGCCTCTGTGTTTAAAATAAAAACAAACCACGGAGTCACAGAGTTGATCAATGTTTATTTATTCAACAAAGGAAACATTAACTGCGCCCAAACCTTCAATAGTCATGTTGAACTGATCTCCGACTGCTGCATTGACCATTGGTCCAACCGCTCCACTTAAGATTAAATCGCCAGCTTTTAAGGATTTTCCCATGCTTACCATCTTTTGAGCTAACCATAACAGCGCATTAATCGGGGAGCCTAAACAAGCCTTTCCCAATCCTTCAGAAACCAATTCCCCTTTGTTTTCCATTCGCATTTGGCAATTTATTAAATCCAGTTTTTCGAGCTTAACAGGTTGATGACCAATAACCCAATGGCTACCGGAAGCATTATCTGCAATAGTGTCTGTTATTTTTATATCCCAATTTTCGATTCTACTCCCTACAATTTCTATGGCAGCCACAGCATATTCTACCGCATTTAAAATATCTATCGAGGTAAGCATTTCTTTATTCAAATCCTTGCCAAGTACAAAAGCGATTTCGGCTTCTGCTTTGGGCTGCATTAATGCTGATACAGAAATTTCTCCGCCGTTTAAAACTTCAGTATCATGCCAGAGCAATCCGAAGTCTGGTTGATCAATGCTGAATCGTTTTTGAACAACAGGAGCGGTCAAGCCAATTTTGTGACCGATAACCTTTGCGCCAGATTCAAGTCTTAAATTTGAATTTATCTGCTGAACGGCATAAGCAGCCGCAATATCTTCCGCGCCAATTAAGTCCCGGACAGGTGCGCATGGGACTTTTGTTTCATCAGCATCCCGTAGTCTTTTTGCAGCGGCAGCGATCGTTTCGTTTGGTGTCATAGTATATTTATTTTATATCGTTATTGCTTTTACTTTTTTATAAAAATGTTCTAAAGACATGTTTTCGAAAGCATCGTTTTTGCATAAATCTAATAAAACTTCATCTTGCTTTCTACCCCGTAGCATGGCCTGCTCATATGGTAATTCCGGTTGAAAAGTTACCAGCGAATATTTGGAGAAATAATCAGGAAACTGTTGTTCCAATTGCATTTCGATTTTTCTTTTCCGCATAAAAGGAACGTCATCCACTTTATCCCGCATTTCATAAAAATTATCAATCGCCAAATCGGCAATAGCATCGGTGTTATTTACACGTGCGTCCTGAAAGGCTTTAAAAACAGCTTTCCAATCAGCTCCGATATCATCCAGTATTTCATCAAAAACACGAACATCTTCCAGAGAAGCATTCATACCCTGACCATAAAAAGGGACAATAGCATGAGCAGCGTCGCCCATGATCAAAGCCTTTCCATAGGCCTGCCAGGGGTAGCATTTTATAGTGCCTAGTGTGCCGACAGGATTTTCAAAATACTCTTCTTTATAATGCGGAATGTGTGGTAAGAGCGTAGGGTAGTATTCTTCGAAGAAAGCAGCAACCTGCTCTTTTGTTTTTAAATTATTGAAACCAATTTCTGTGTCAAAAGGATGAAACATGGTGAGCGTGAAACTACCATCCAGATTAGGTAAAGCAATAATCATAAAACTACCACGTGGCCAAATATGTAAAGCTTCTTTTTCAATTTTCCAGCTTCCACCATCTCCCGGAAGAATACTTAATTCTTTATAACCATGCCGTAAAAAATCTTGCGCGTAGTTAAAGAGTAATTGCGTTGTTTTTCCCATCATCGCTCTGCGTACCACGGAGCCTGCACCGTCTGTTCCAATAACAACGGTACCTTGATCTTCTAAGGTTTGGTCATTTTGACGATAAGAAATTTTTGCCTCTTCTAAATCAATCCGCGTTACTTTTGCTTCGAAATGTATCTCTACATTATCAAATCGATCTGCTTCTTTTAACAATGCTAGGTTTAAGCCCGGTCGAGAAACAGAATTGATGTAATCATGATCTCGTCCACTATAGTTAGATAGAAAAGGTTTTGCACCAAGCGGATGAATTAATCGACCTCGCATCGGGATACACTCTTCTAAAATAGCCTCTTTAATACCTGCTGAATCGAGAGCCATCAGACCTCTTGTTGATAAAGCTAAATTGATAGAACGGCCTGCATCTTTAATGCCTTTACGCATATCTGGCATTTTTTCATACACAGCTACCTGGAATCCTTTTTGCGCCATGCGAATCGCAAGCAAGGTTCCGCAAAGTCCAGCACCGACAATGATTATTTTATCCTTCTTCATTTAATGCGGTTTTTAAAATGGTATAAAAATCAAAAACATCCTCATAAGAATTATATAAGGCAGTTGGGGCGACACGAATGACATCAGGCTCTCTCCAATCAGCTATAACTCCTGCTTCTGTTATCTTCGTATATAATTGTTTGTCTGCATTTTTGACCTGGATAGATAATTGGGAACCACGTTGATTCGGATCGGAAGGCGTAATAATATTGATGACATCATCGCCTAATGAATTAACCAGAAATTCTAAAAAGCCAGTTAGAGAAATTGCTTTTTTACGAAGATTATCCATCCCCGCCTCATCAAATATTTTCAACGAAGACCAAACGGCAACCATAGAAAGAATTGGAGGATTACTTAATTGCCAGGCTTCGATTCCAGGGGTAGGGTCGAAGGCATCCCGCATTTTAAAACGAGTGTATTGATTATGTCCCCACCAACCTTCAAAACGTGGTAAATCTTTATTGTTTGCATGCCGTTCATGTACGAACGCACCTCCCAGACTTCCCGGACCAGAATTTAAATATTTATAATTACACCAGACCGCAAAATCGCAACCGGAGTCATGTAGGTTTAAAGGCATATTACCTGCACCATGTGCGCAATCAAAACCAACCATGCAGCCTTTCGCGTGACCATGTTCGGTGATTTTTTTCATGTCAAAAAACTGCCCAGTATAATAATTGGTATTCCCCAGCATGATAAGAGCAATGTCATCTCCCCGCGAATCAATCACTTCTAAAATATCTTCTTCTCTTAGGCAAACTTCACCAGGTCTGGCCTTGAGTTCAATCAAGCAATCTTTTGGAGAAAGACCATGAAATTTAATTTGAGATTCTACAGCATATTTGTCGGAGGGGAAGGCATCTGCTTCAATCACAATTTTATTACGATTTCCATTCGGCTGATAAAAGGAAACCATCATCAAATGCAAATTGACGGTCAAGGTATTCATGACCACCACCTCAATAGGTTTGGCGCCAACAACTCTTGCCATGGCTGCTGTCAAAAACTCATGATAAGGCATCCAGGGATTTTTCGCATGAAAATGCCCTTCTACACCAAGATTTTTCCAATCTACTAATTCTTGCTGGAGATGCGCTTCGGTAGCTTTTGGTTGTAAGCCCAGAGAATTGCCACATAGATAAACAAAAGGTTTTCCATTCTTTTGCATTGGCAAATGAAATTGCGATCTATATTTTCGCAAGGCATCTTCTTCATCCATTTGTCTGGCAAAAGCGAGACTATTTTGAAATTCTTTTACTAACATTTAGATCGCACTTTTTTTAGAAACTCGGTTTATAAAACTTTCTTGATCCTCTCCACAGATCCATCTGATCACATTTTTATGCCAGATTTCTTCATGTTGTTTTTTGGAAATAATACCTTCTTCCATTGCCAGATCCAATAATTTTCCAGGGTAAGAGGACTGTCGCTCGCTCTCCATTTCTCCAAGTGGGTATGGATCATCTAAACCAAGAAGGATTTGATCGGTTCCTTGTTGTCGACGTACCATCAATTCCAAAGAAATCGTGTCATGTACCAGGGTATCGAAATAAATATTCGGATGTCCAACGGCTTTTCGTGGTCGGGTCATCCCTTCAAATAAATCGGGGCGACCATCAAAGCCTTGCGTCCGACGTCCAATATTGAGATGGTTTAGCTGTCCACCGTGTGCGAAACATACTCGTATGTTTGGATATTTTTCATACAAACCATGCAGGGTGTAAAAGTGATAAGCGTCTGCACATTGTGCCAGCATCCAGATCAAATGAAAACGCCAGGCAGTATTTTCTAGTTTGATAAACTTTTCACCGTCATAGGGGTGAATTTCAACTGCTAATTTATATTTATCGGCTAGCTCGAAAATAGGTGCTGTTTCCTCGTCAAAAATCCCTCGCCAGGTTCCAACAGAATCCATATAATGCGTGGGTAAACAGAGCACTTTTAATCCTAGTTCTTCTACGCAACGTTCAATTTCCCAACAAGCGCCATCGATAAAACCTGCATGCACCACAAATCCGCAAGTGAATTTAGTTGGGTGATCATGTTGTACCTTTGCATTGAAATCGTTTTGAAAGCGCAGCGCATATTTCATGTCCCGAATGCGCAAACCATTTCCGTATAATTGAGAAAGATTTAATACAACGGCATGGTCAATGCGATTTCGTTCCATCCATTCTAGCTTTTCATTTAAGAAAAAACTAGAATCGGTCACTGGACGTTTCCAGTTTTTTTGAAGCATATACTCTCGATCTTCATCGATCCAAAAGATTTCTTTTTCTTTTAAGTATGCTGGTATTTGCTCTGGGTAGGGCAGGAGATGAGAATGTCCATTGATTCGGAGCTGTTGCATTTTGTTATTGTTTTTATATTGGTTCTTTATGAAGGAGGTTGCATTTCATTGCCGCAAGAATCACATGTTCTGAGTTCTTGATTTGAATAATACTTGTCGAAAATGACAGGCATATCCGTTTCGATATTTTTCAAAGTGAAAGGTTCTGAATGTAATTTATTATGACAGGATTCACAAAACCAGGCAAGTCCATCTTCCATTCCGTCAGGTCGTTTTTGCTCGATAACTAAACCGACAGTATTTGCACCGCGTTGTGGCGAGTGCGGGATATTTGGAGGCAGATAAAAAACTTCTCCCTCTTTAATATGAATGTCTCTAGGTTCTCCATTTTCAATCACTTTTAAAACGATATTTCCTTCCACCTGATAGAAAAATTCAGGTGTTTTGTTTAAATGATAATCCTTACGAGAGTTTGGTCCGCCTACAACCATGACAATATAATCATCATTATAAATTGCTTTGTTGCCAACAGGTGGTTTTAGCAAATGTCTGTTATCTTCGATCCATTGCTTAAAATTAATGGCAGGTGGTAATTTTGACATAACTTAAGTTTTATAATTTTAAAAGAAAGGGTGATTTTTAATTTGAACGCATTTATGCGTTTGTAAAATAGAAGCTTAATTGCTTCTTCATTTTTTTCGATAATTTTGGTAATTCAGACCTTGGGATTAGCAAGGTGGAAATCGTATGGAAGTCTGCGAATATCTTATGACGGCGCGCCGTTTCCGCTAAGTATTCATGACCGGAGGAACCTCCTGTCCCTACTTTATTACCCAACATTCTTAAAACCATTTGAGCATGTCGGTAACGCCAGGTTGTCATTAAATCATCAATGTCAATTAAATTGGTTAATAATTGAAAAGGCACTTGAAGGATCGGTTCATCTCGATAAAGGTTTATAAATAAAGCCGCTAAGGTAGCATCATAGCTTAATCGCTTTTTACCTTCCTGAATCATTTGATTATGATTCTCTCTACTTAAAATAGCTTTGAAATACGTGTCAGTTGTACCGACCATTTCTATTCTTTTGGCCTTTTCTTTTTCTGTTAAATACATAGAAGCCATGATAGCGGCATTCTCTTTTTTAA
>CAYXQH010000294.1:0-7508 GCA_964467425.1 uncultured Saprospiraceae bacterium | reverse complement strand
TTATTCAAATGATGATTCCAAAAAAAGCTATTTACTAAATGAGATTAAAGCAGTTAATGAATTATTTTAGTTAATAATATAAAGTATATCTGGTAGAAACGTTGGAACATTGCTTGATTATGCTCCCCCAAAAAAATCTGGCGGTCTACCCAGATTAACTATAAAAAGTGGACCTGTTAAAAGAAATAAAAGGGCTTTCAAAAAAGCTCAAGTAGGAGTAATTGGGTGATATTAGTTTATAATCAAATTTCAGCGGCGTCTCTTCTATCTAGCGCCTACGTTTTGCTCCAGAAAACTCCATAGCTTCTCCTTTTCCGAATCCATAGCTGAATCCCAAAGTGATAAAGCGACCGCGCCGTCGATAGCTGTATACGTAAAAGGTATCCTGAGACGTTTCACTCTCCCGAAAACGCGAAGCAAAAACATCGCGAACGCTAAAGCTAATGACTCCCTTCCCTTTCATGATCTTTTTTCGTAAACCTAGATCAGCGAATAGATTACTGGAAGTCTCTCCTTGCACCGTTTTCTGTTTGGATCGAAAATGTCCCGTGACCTCAAAGTCAATTTTTAAAGGGAGTTTGAGTTTTGAAGTCCATTTCGTAGACCATTGATCCGCATTAAAGTCAAAGTTTGTTGCCTCGAAGGTTCCTTCTCGATTAAAATAATTATAATTAATGTCCCCATTGAAGGACAACCATTTATTAGGACTGTATTTAGCATTAAGCTCTACACCTGTTGCTCGATTCGTTCCTATGTTGAGCGGTTGGAAGGTGTTGACATTATTTTCAAAAGTCGAAATACGTTCGACTACATCAGTGGTGTAACGATAGTAAACAGAAAAATTCAAGGACGTTTTTCCAATAATGTAAATACTCGCAACTTCATAAGAATCGGTAAACTCAGGTTGTAAATCCGGATTTCCGGTGCGGATGCTAAAGTTGTTTCGAATATTAAAAAATGGATTTAAATCCCAAAGTCTAGGACGGAAAACCCGGCGCGAATAACCTGCCTGAATAGAGAAAGCTTCTGTCAGCTTATAAGATGTATGTACACTCGGAAAAAGATTGGTGTAGTTATCATTATTCTTTTTATCGGTATTCACTAACAAGGTATTCAAATCAGTGTTTTCTAATCGGAGTCCTAACTTTAAGCCCCATTTGTCATCTTCATACGCGGTTGTTCCAAAAACACCCAAAACATTTTGATAGTATTCAAAAACATTCGTCAAACCCGGATCTTCAATCCATTCTCCATTAATAGCGTTGCTTACTGCGTAATCATTGCTAACATCTTGTAGGACATATTGTGCCCCTGTTTCAATCGTTACCTTTTTAGAAATAGGTTTCGTGTAATCTAATTTGAACGTATATTTTGCTTCTTGAAATTTAGTTCTTGTTTGCTGATCAGATAGATCAGGCGTTCCGAAAATTGCGGTATCATTAAACTCTGAAGACTGGTCTTTGCCAAAGAAGTTTCCAAGCGCACTAAAAAGCAATGTGTGATCTTTGTGATCCTTAAAATCACTTTTGTATTGTAATTCGTATTGCCATTTTGGATTAGTTGCTTCAGTGGTTTCACTACGATACCATTGAGCAGTTGTATTGTCCATTTCGTCTAAGGTGCTAAAGTCATTTCGAGAAGGTTGGTCTTCAATTTCATAAGCAAAATTTCCTGAAAGGGTCAATACATTTCTAGGATTGATATGATAGTCTGTCCCAAGGACGAAATTATAAAAATTTTCGTTTCGAAAATCGGTTCCGTTGGTAAGTACTGTTCGGTTATTGACGAGATCCCGATTGATGTTTTCTGAGTCATTGGGCAATTCACGGTAACCAACACCCAGTTGACTGAAAAGATTAAATTTTTCCGTACGCCGATTCAAACTTAATCCGAAACTGTGATTATGAGGAATACCAGTATTTATAGAAACCGAACCATTAAAACCTTTTCGCTCTTCTTTTTTGATCACAATATTGATTATCCCGGAGGTGCCTTCTGCATCGTATTTGGCAGAAGGGTTGGTGATGACTTCAATTTTATCAATCATATCCGCAGTGATTGTTCCAAGCGCATTACCTTGTTGTTCGGCAAGCACCGATGGTTTTCCGTTGATAAGAATTTGAACACCACTACTCCCCCGCAAACTGATTTCTCCTTCGATGTTTACATTTACAGAAGGCACATTATTCAAAACTTCGAGGGCACTTGCACCAGTACTACTCAGGTCTTTCCCGACATTGAATACTCTTTTATCCAATTTGAATTCAGTATTGGATTTTTCTGCTCGAACGACTACTTCATCTAAAGTCTGAGAATTTTCTACTAAGGAAACTGTTCCTAAATCAACGATGCCATCTACGATTGAAAACGATTCTATCTTTTGGCTGATAAATCCTATAAAACTAATTTCAATGTAAATGTTAGATTGTTTTACCTCGACATTAAACTTACCATCCAAATCAGTAGTAATACCTGTGACTGGTTTTTTTGTTTGTTTATCGCCAATCATGACGGTAGCAAATTCTATAGCTTGTCCACTACTACGTTCTACAACAGTTCCTTTAATCCTTATCGCTTCATTTTGAGCGACCAGACCGTTGGCTAGAAGAATAAAAATGAAAGCCAGGATTCGAGAAAGGAGATTTAAGTTCATGAGCTAAATGTATATTATTAATAAATGCCAAACCAAAATTGTTTATATAATAAATTGTCCCGAAGAAATTTCATAAGTAATTGATTCCGATAGCTATCGGGAGGAAATTACGTTGAAATATCTGAGCGGACTTTAAAAATTTGTTATATCAATTTTTTTGGCTTACTACTTAAAGCTAGAAATAGTATTATAGATACCGAATTACAAAAATAGTTATAATAAAAGACTTTATCTGTTGGGATGGAAACATCGAAATAGAAAAAATATTGATTTATAATGAAAAAGGTAAAAGCAAAAAGGCTTTAATTGTACAGATAATAAACAGGACCTATCATCTTTTGTTTCAATAGAAGACCTGAAATCATAAAAAGGATGGAAAACGTGGAAGGAAGATTTTCTTTTTTAGCGTTCAATCATGGAGACGTTTAATCTACTGTTTGAGGAGAATGGTTCCTTAGGGTCAATTATCGCTCAGAAAGAATACGACAATTGACCCTAAGAAACGTTATATGTTATTTAACTTTTTTCGGAGTGGCGCTTTTACCATTTTGAACATACGTGGTCTTTACTACTTGCTTGGTTTGGTCATCAAATTCAAATTCAAAACTAGCATCAATGGCGCGGTAAAAAATAGTGGAATCGCTTTCAACAAACAATTTTAAAGTAGATTGGCCATTCACTTTTGAATATAATTGATTCCCTTTTCTGACAATGGTTAAAAGTTGGTTTTGACCGAAATCGTAGGTGCCAAGAAATCGATCTAATTGTGTATTACTGGCTAGGATGGCTCTTTTAATAGGCTGGTCTCTGGATGCTTTGTTTAGGGCTAAGTCAGCTAATTGCCAGGATAAGCCATGCACCGACCCTCCTCGTGTGTTGCTCAAACAAGAAACAACAATACCTTTATCTAATAAGATCAACAATTGAGTGGAAGTACCTACCTGGCTACCACTGTGTCCGATAATGCGACCTCGCTCGTCATCTGCATAATAGAAGAAACCCATGATATAAGGATTGCCACGATCCTTGAGTTTTGGATTATAAAACATTGAATCTAAGGTCTCCTTCGATATCAACTTATGATCGATAATGGCCTGCCCAAATTTTAGCAAGTCGGCTGATGTCGATTGAAGACCACCACCCGGTACTTTCATACTCAAATTAGAACTGATATCTTTTTTCAATTGACCTTTTTTACCCACTTTGTAAAAACGAGACTTATTGGCAACTTTCTTTTTTTTCTTTTCTACAGAAGTATTGTGCATCCCCGCTACGTCCCAAATATATTTTTTCATATAAGACTCATATGACATTCCACTGGATCTCTCAATAACCAAGCCCAAGAGCACATAACCATACGTGGTATATTGGTAAACCTTCCCAGGAGTTCCTTTTAGGTCTCGTTTTTTAAATCGCTTCATGGCTTTGTCCAGGTTTTTATACTCTTTCCAGGAAAAGCCATCAAGCATCCCTTTATAATGAGGAACACCAGAAGTATGCGTAAGCAAATGACGAATCGTTATTTCTCCTTGTGGCTTTACCGGATATTCCGGGACATAAGTTTGTAAGGAGGCATCTAAGTCAACCTTGCCTTTTTCTACCAACTGCATAATGGCTACGGCTGTCATGGATTTCGAAATAGAAGCAAGTCGATTTATCATATCTGGCTTGGCAGATGCTTTAGCCTTTTGGTCGCGGTAACCCACTCCTCCAGTCCAGGCTGTTTGACCATCAGCAAAAATACCAGCAGTAAGACCAACATGTTCTTTATAATGAATGGCATCGTTCAATAAGGTGTCCGCTTTTTTTGCCAGCAAGGAAAATTCGTCGCTTGTAACAGATTGACCTTCTATTGTATTGAAAGACAATAAAGAAGTTAAAAAGACAAAAGCCAGGATTAAAAAATTTTGATTTTGCATAACTTAATTTTTTGAGTGAATGATACTACAATACTAAAAGATATTTTGGATAGAATGCTCTTAAAACATGTGAGTGGCTCATAGCACATGTGAACGGCTCACTAATATAAAGGAGGATACTTATCTTTGTATAAAATAATTCTATTGAAAAAGTTAGTTATCATTTATTTTTTAGTCTTGGGATTTGGTTTGCCATCAGGGCTAGCGGAATCTCCCTATGTGATTTACCCCCAAGAAAGAGTAATTCAACTAGGAGATAATCCGGAGTGGGCAAGCCCTGATTTCGATCATCAGGATTGGGACTATAGTGGGACAACGGATAGCACTGGCGTTTTTTGGCTTCGGTTCAAATTTAAGTGTGATAGTATTTCTGAATTATTTGAGCACCCAGGTTTACAGGTCATAGCATTGGGATCATACGAGTTGTATTGGGATGGTCATCTTGTCGGTCAAAATGGAGTAGTTGGAAAAACAAAAGCTGAAGAAATCCCGGGTAAGTTTTTAACACAAATCCCTTTAGCAGATTCTTTATTAAGCCCAGGTATCCATTCCGTTGCACTTAGAGTATCCAATTTCTACATTCCAAAAATAAATCACGGTAGTTGGAATATTTTTTTCATGGAAGAGTATCAACGATCCATGCGAAAAGATCTAATCTTGACAGCTAAAATATTTATCCTTGCTGGTATCTACCTCATGGCTGCGTTGTATTATTTGTTTCTATTTGTTTTGCGACATAGAAAAAAAGAGGTGTTTATTTTCAGTACACTCTGTTTTCTATTTTTTGGATTACTCGTTATGGAGTATGGAAAATTTTTGTATGCCTATCCTTATCACTGGCATTTATACCGTTTACTCATTATCTTTTTATTGACTTCGCTGATTTCTTTTTTAACACCCTATTTCTTAGTTGTTTATTTTAAGCTTTCGCACAAAAGATGGATATCCTTAGGCATTATTATCTTATTAATTATAGCCACTAGTTTTTGGGGGCTGGGAACAGATATTACTAACGAATTATTAGGTTTAGCTATGTGGTTAAGCAGTATGGGTATCTTGATCTATTCGGCTTTGAAAAAGAAAAAAGAAGCGCTGTTAGTACTTTTTGTATTTTTTGTTTCTGGCTGTATTGTATCATTTTATAACTTTGGCTTTCGATCAATGATATACTCCTATGATGTCAGTTTATTTATCAGTTTCAGTTTGTTAGTATTATCAATGATGTATCTATTGGCGAAAAGAGCACGAGAACAAAAGGAAGCTTATGAAGCTTCATTGCTCTTGTCATCTCGCTTGCAGAACGAGTTGCTGAAGAAAAATATTCAACCTCATTTTATTATGAATACACTCACTTCATTGATGAGTTGGGTCGAAGAATCACCTAATGAAAGTGTACGGTTTATCGAGGCACTATCCGGAGAATTTGAAATTATGAGCGACATTGCCGAAAAAAAGCTTATTCCGCTTGAACAAGAAATTGAGCTTTGTCAAAGGCATATTCAGATTATGGAGTATAGAAAAGAAATAAAATATACTTTTGAAGTGGAAAACATGCCAGAAGGAGAAATGATTCCTCCAGCCGTCTTCCATACCATCATTGAAAATGGAGTCACTCATAATTTGCCAGACGAACAAAATTGCGTCAAGATGGTCTTAAGTTTTAAAGAAAATGAGTTGTCAAAAACCTATACCTTACAGACCTTTGGTAAAAATCGATCGGTTGCGCATAAAAAGACTGGAGGTACAGGAATGAAATATATTCAGTCTCGTTTGGCAGAAAATTATGGAAGCAAATGGAGCATTGAATCTAAAGCTATGTCAGAAGGTTGGGAGACTACGATTGTACTTTTAAAGTAATAAAGTCTAATAATGAAAATCTTAATTATAGAAGACGAACCAGCTATTGCTCGGCGTACCCAACGCCTTACCCAATCCATCTTAGGTGAAGAAATTGATCAAATACATATTTGTAATTCCGTAGAAAGTGGTCTGGCTTACCTGGCTAAACAGGAAATTGATTTGCTCTTGTTGGATTTGAATTTACATGGAGCAGACGGGTTTTCTATTTTAGAACAAATGATGGCTGCTCCTTTTCATACGATCATTATTTCTGCTTATAAAGAAAAAGCCATCACTGCTTTTGAATATGGAGTGCTGGATTTTATTCCCAAACCTTTCAATCAGAATCGTTTGGCTAAAGCTTTGGAACGATTTCAGAAACCAAGCGCTGAACCAATCACTGAAGCTAAATTTTTGGCAATTCAAAAAAAAGGACGTTACCAGATGATGCCTATCGAGCATCTGCTATATGTCAAGGGCGCTGGTATTTATGCGGAGCTATTTTTTAAAGATGGTAGCAAAGAAATTCACAATAAAAATTTGGATAAACTCAGCCAATTGTTACCGCCTCATTTTGATCGTATTCACAAATCCTATATCATCAATAATCAAGAAATTGAAGAACTCCTGGTAGAGCCAGGTAGTAAGTATACGTTAGTACTTAAAGGGGATATCCAAGTGCCAATTAGTCGAAGTAAGTACAAACCCTTACGAGAGAAATGGGGAATTTGATTGGTGAAGATTATTCCAATTATCCAGAAATGTATTCCTTTCGCTGAAGTCTAAATATTGTTGCTTTTCTTGCTTTGGGCCTTTTTTTTACACAGTTCATCCGCATCTGCCATTTGAGGAACATACTTGGGATGGACAAAAGAAGCTACCTGAATTCGTTTCAATCCAGCATCCACTAAGCGGTCTATATAAGCCAGTATTGTAGCAGTAGCGACTACTTTCGGTAAATTTTGAAAGCCATCTCTTAAGCCTTGTTCTTCTAAAACGATCATAATATTAAAGTGAAAATCATCATTGTTAATTGATAACTCTATAAAATTACTAATTTAGATCTTTCCGAAAATAATAAAAGTTAATTGTATTAA
>CAYXQH010000293.1:0-7509 GCA_964467425.1 uncultured Saprospiraceae bacterium | reverse complement strand
TTGATGACCCTAAACCTATCCTTCCGATTCTTGAAAACCTAAAAGACGATCCCTCCAAATATGTTCAAAAATCAGTCGCTAATTGTTTGAATGATATTTTAAAAGATAATTTTGAAATTGGGAAAAAAGTCATTGAAACCTGGTCTAAAAAACCAAGTAAAGAACGAGCCTGGATTATCAAACATGCTCTCCGCAATTTTAGAAAGAAAGGAGATAAATGGGCTTTGGATTTAGTAGGACGACTTCATTAAAAACATCAAACCCTCGATCTGGCGTATCATAAAACATGTTATTCAGATCGATCTGATACTATTTAAAAAGAGATACATCTCCTGAGAATACTTTTTCTGTACCATCAACAAATGCTACCTTGGCCATGTAAACAAATACCTGTGGTTTTAATTCTTTATTTTTAAAACGACCATCCCAACTTCCTTCGAAATCCTCTGGCAGAAAGTTATCTTTTTGAAAAACGACCCCTCCCCACCGATTAAAAATGCTAAAAGAAATAATCTTTTCAACGTCTTTACCTGCATATATTTCAAAGTAATCATTGATACCATCGCCATTTGGAGAAAATGCATTCGGAATAAAAACAGCATAATTTTTTTCAACAAAAATATTTAAAGTATCCATTGCCTGACATCCAAAAGTATCTGTCACTAATAGTTGATAGGAAATATCGGAAAGCGGACTAGCCACTGGATCTTCGCAGGTAGAACAATCCAGATCAATTACAGGGACCCATTGAATTGCTACAGGAACAGTAGAATTGATCGCTGCATCAATTTCCAGAGAACAACCCAATTGAATACTGGTATCCATTGGTAAAACAATTTGAATTGGAGCGGGTTGATCGACCCAAATCATATCTTCTAAAATACACCCTTCTGCATCCTCAATCAATAGATTATAACTACCTGAAGAAATGTTTTCAATTATAAAATCATTTCCAATTATTTGATCATTAAAGCTAAGTATATACTCAGGATTTCCTCCATCTATAAAAAAGGAAATGAAGCCATTGCTATCTCCAAAACAAATGGGTTCTGCAATCATTACTTCATAAGACAGCGGATCCGGCTCTGTTAATTCAATTGAAGTACTAACAAAACAACCGGCAGCATCTGTGAGGCTCAAGTTATAAACTCCGGCAGTTAGATTATTAATTGATGGGTTCGTAGCACCATTATCCCAGAGATAATCATAAGGTGGAAGTCCGGCATAAGGACTGACGGTGATTAAACCATTTAAATCACCACTACAACTAGGCTCCTGAATACTAAAATCGAGCGTTGCTTCTGATAAAAAGTAGAATACAAAACAAATGGAAGAATCACATCCTAAAACATTGGTATAAACATCACATATAGCCGTATCTGCTGTGATTGGAAACCCCAAATGAAAAGTCGTATCCCCAAGGCAAAAGGTATCCATACGGGTTTCAAAATAGGAAGTGTCTATGGCGCCAACATTAAAAAACACCAAAGAATCACAACCATTAGATGCAGAATAAGAAAAAACATGAAGTGAATCTGCAGGAACCCATATACCATCAAAGAGAATAGCTTCATTAGCACAAATACTTGTATCTAAATTGACCATTGGCGATTCCAAAACTATGACGATAAAAGTATCCACACTAATATCATCAGCTAGAGTAAAAACGATATCATCCAATGCAAAATCGTTTCCAAAGTCAATTGTACTTTGATTAGTGATGCAAATGGTTGCTGAGGTAAAAGATTCAGAATACCATTGTTCTGAAAAGAGCTGCCATTCACATACTGCTGGTTCGACTTCTAATAAATCGCCGAGTGGATTTCCATTAATGGAGAACTGGAGTGTGGAAGGCTCTGATTCAAAAATATTAGTGATTTGTGTGGAAAAATCATAGTTTCGACCAGGTAACACATCGATCGTTTGGCACCAAATATTTACATCGACTGCTGTGGCACCATCAACGACCATCATAAGTCCATCATTCGAACCACTAAAGTCTTCACAATTGCCAAACCCAGCATTAAATTGAGTAGGACTGGTGAAGATACCATAGTGTCCCTGCGCAAATGTACCTATTGGAGTAAATTCATATTCACTTTCAAATCCGACATTTCCAAGGTTAAAACCACCATTATAAACTAAGTTTTCATCCTGGACATTTTCGACTTCAACTAGATAGGTTGTTGTAGATTCTGGTGAGACAATTGGGTTAAAGATACTGACATCCGAAATATTAAGATTTGGAGTCCAGGAATAACCAATTTGATTTTCTACCGTTTGGAGTTGGATTGATTCACCTTGACAGATGACAAGAGTGTCAATATTAAAAAAACTAAAGCCTGAGCAAGATATTCCAAGAAATATCGTACTTATTAGATAGTGGAGTAGCTTTATATTTTTAAACATAAATTCATTAAAGTCTTACCCCAATTTACGAGAATCTTTTCGAAGTTTCAGAAGAAAAGAATAGGAAATTTATTGGACATTTGACCTTTATGAAAATGGATGTATTGGGCAGAAGGAATCTTTCTATTTTTAATCTTGACTATTCAATTACTTCAAATCAAAACTAAAAGAAACATAATCATAGGTTGCTCTCAAATATAGCTTATTGCGCTTCGCATCAGATCGCCAACTACTTCGCTTTACTGGAAAATTAAACCCACCTTTAGTCTGTGTCTTTTCATTTCTAACATAAGAATAATGATCCTTATGCTTGACCAGATACCCTTCCATCAGATAAGTTTTTTTATTAAAATAAAACCACCAAATATCTTGCGTCGTATGATTCACATTTGCAGCAGGGTCAAATAATGCTTTTATGACATGCACCTTAGTATCATCTTCCAGTTCATCCTTTCCCTCATAAGTTAAATCAACCCCTGGGTCGGCCAATTTAAAAGGAAGTCCAATCACAAAAAGAGAGGTATGCAGTTTATTCATTAACGTTTTCGTATCCGTTTCTTCATTGACTTTATTATTAACCTTCTCCTGAATGTTTCCATCATCAAATATCAATTTTTTAAAAACGTCTCCTTCATCAGAGGTGATTTCAATGAATTTCTTAGGCTTGTAGACATACTTATGAGATTGGCGTACATCTTTTTCAATGTCTCCAGTTTCGGTATATAGCTTGAAGTATTTGTTATAACGCAAGGAGCTGAAATTATTCCAATGGCGTAAACCTCCAGAAGCATCTAAAACTTTTCCTAATATTTTTCTGGCTTCTGAATCTTCCACATGCATTAAAGCATCGTTTTGAACTTCTGATTCGGAACAGGTCCAGAATAGCAAACTTAATAGAAGAAGATAAATACTTTTGGTGTACATAATTATTATTTTTTCCAGATCAATTCAGGTATTTTTTCATTCTCTAAAATGATATCTGCTGCTTTTAAATGGTAAATAACTGACTTCAACATTTTATCACTCACCCATCCATGAATAGCCCAAGCGGTACTATGATACCAACGCTCAACATCTTTTAGTTTTTGATCATAACGTTTGCTCACCAATTTTATAACTTCATCATTTTGCATAAAATTATCACAGCTATCATGAATCGTTCTTAATACCCGAATTACATTTTCAGGCTCGCGTTTTAGAATATCATTTGTGGCAGCAATCACAAAACAGGGCCAAGGGGTTTTATACTCTCCTAGCCTTCTTAGCTGACCAGAATCTACCCAAGGTTTCGTGGTATATTTTTCCCAATAAAAAACATCACTCTCTAAATTTGTCAAAGACTCTAAAGCACCATCCAGATTTTTAATTACTTCAAACTGCTCCTTTTTAAGGTTAACTCCATGACTGTTTGCATCAACAATTGCCATCAAATGAGATCCGGAACCAAAACGACTTATCCCATATTTTTTATCATAGATATTTTTATAATTATCCAACGAATTTTTAGATCCTGTATGTACACCCCAGGTCAGTGGTGTGGTTACATATTCGCTGATAATTTTACTAGGATTTCCTTTTACGATAGCATTGATAATGCCTTCGGTTAGAAGAATACACATATCTACCTCTCCATCCGCCAGAGCTTTAGTCATCTGTCCTGTACCACCTCGAAACGTCGTCCATTCTATAGAAACGCCCCGGGTTTCAAAGATTTCCTGTTCTTTTGCTAAATGAATCGGTAAATTAAAATGCTCAGGCACTCCTCCTACCCTTATTTTTGTAATGCTCATACTGCTAAGTTAAAATTTATTGCAGAATCTATGAAATGAAAATTCTAAGAATTCTTAAAAGTTGAAAAATCATTATTTCCTTTATTTCTAACTGAATATCACCTATATAGTTTTAGTTATACTAAATTAATTTAATCTTATTGAATAAATCAGTAATATGTGTTTTAAAGAAGGAGACTAACCCAAAACTATTTCCGCTCTCAACACAATTAATTGATAAGGAGGCCTTGAAAAAAGTGTTCTATTTTAATAGAATGCTTTAATCAGGGCTTTTTTTATCTTTGCAAAAAAAGAGCAATGAAGTTTTCGCAATATCCTATTGCATTGGAGATAAAAAAGAATTTGGAGGAATTGGGCTTTCGTCGACCAACGGATATTCAGTACAAAACGATCCCTTCCATTCTAGACGGTGAAGACGTTCTGGCTATTGCCCAAACAGGCACCGGAAAAACAGCTGCTTTCGCTATTCCAATCATAAACATTGTTGAGGAACGAAAATACAAAACCCGATCTGGTGGCGTAAAATGCCTGGTTATGGTTCCAACGCATGAGCTTGCTCAACAGGTTACTGGCGTTTTTAACCAAATTGGTAAAAATACGGGGGTTCGTTCTTTTGGATTGTATGGCGGCGTTGATCAAGATCCTCAAATTGCAAAATTAGAAGATGGCGTTGATATTCTTATTGCTACGCCAGGTCGATTATTTGACCTTAGAGCACAGGGACATCTTTTATTAGATTGGGTGGAAATTCTGATTTTGGATGAAGCCGATCATATGCTGGACCTGGGCTTTCTAGGAGACATTGATGACCTAATGAGACATCTGCCTAAAAAGCGTCAAACTTTATTTTTCTCTGCTACGATTAATTCTAAAATTAAAAAAATCGCCTATTCTCTTGTCCATAAAAATGCCATTCGCATTCAAATATCGCCAAAGAATCCCGTCGCAAAAAATGTCAACCATGCAGTGATTTATGTGGAGATGGACGACAAACGTTTTTTTCTGGAACGCTTGATTCGAGAGCAAGAGGGTGTCAAAATATTAGTTTTTGTACGAACGAAAGTTAGAGCCGAACGAGTGGCAAAAGCCATGGCAAGGGTGGACATTGAAGCCTTGACAATTCATAGTGACAAAGAACAGAAGGAACGGAATCAGGCCATGCAGGAATTTAAAACAGGCAAAGTAAAAATTTTAATAGCTACAGATATTACTGCGCGCGGGGTAGATATTCCTGATGTGGAATACGTCGTTAATTACGATCTTCCTGATAAATCTGAAAATTATGTTCACCGGATTGGTCGTACTGGCAGAGGTAAGAATCGAGGTTATGCCGTCTCTTTTTGTAGTACTGGTGAAAAAGAGATTTTAAAAGAAATAGAAACCTTTCTTGGAAAAAGTATTGAGGTAGAAATGGTAGACAAGACGACCTACCAGGAAACCATCGACAATTCACTGGAAGACAATCATGACATTAAAAACCTCATGAAAGAGATCGAAGATTTTGAAAACAGAAAGAAAAAGAAGAAGAGAAAAAAGAAATAATGACTATTCGGTGTTCGGTATTCGGTGTTCGGTATTCGGTATTCGCTTATCTATATCGTTGATGCAATGCTTTTTACCTCTTCATCCATTTTAATAGTTTCCATATCGATATCTGAACTTTCCGCTAAGAGATAAAACCAAATACTTCGATTAGAAAGTGCATGTAGCCACTCTTCAGTGTTAAAAAGAAACAAAAATAGTTTCCCCTGCCCTAATGTATTCCTCGAAGAGAATAAGACTTTTAATTCTACAAACTTCTTTTTGATAGACACCAGATTATCTTTACAAAAATCCACTTCTGATTTTAATTGTGCTACTGCATTCCAGACAGAAAAACCTACAATGACACATAAAAAGACAAAAAAGTATCGGTAACTATGCAAAGAACTCAACATGCCGTTCTCGGGGAGAATAAAGAGGAAAAGTGTTCCAAAAATCAGCATCCCCATAAATAAAGATAAACTTCCAATTTTACTATTCAAGCTGCTCTTTACCCTTTGTAATTTTCGAATAACTTTCTCGTAAGATTTTTCGATCAGGTAATAATTAAAAATTTCATTTTTATTACAGGCATCATAAATCTTATATTTCAGAAAGTGTGATTCTGTTACAATATTCTCATCTTCAGGCATCCATTGGTCGATTGGTTTGGAAAGAATTTGATGAATTTTCTCATTGACCAAATTCAAATCACCGGATTCTCTATATCTCAATTTATAATCTAACAACAAAGCGAGATTTGAATTCATCATAATATCCTGACGAGCAATTTCTTCGCTTTCTTCAAACTCAATAATCTTTTCAACAGAGTCCTCTTTATTAATTGCGTAAGGTGCATTCACCAGATAGTACAAATAATTTTGAGTGGAATCCATAGCAGAAGACTCTTTCCATAATTTATCTTCCAATAATTTCTTATAGCGTTCTTTTGCTTTGTTCGTATATCTTGAGTACGGATACTTTTGGATAAAAAATCGATACTGCTCTAACTCATCGCTACTTTGCGCATTTTCCCAAAGCTCCGTCAAGTCATTATTATACTTGTTTGCCAAAGTAATCATAGCAGCCACCTCTTTACAAAGCAATTGAAGATTTTCATGGTATTCTTTATCTTCCAATTCAATCAAAGGAACAGGATTATAGGACAGTCGCCATATAGATTTAAGCTTAGTTGGAGCGGAATGACAACGATCAATAAATATTGGAATGAGACAAATGCGGTTTAGATTATGCGCTTCTATTAATTTGGAAAAACTATTCCCTACCCCAAAATCCGTCATGATAAAATCATAACTCAACAAACAGATAACAGAAGTCGTACTTTGGATAGTTTGTCGGATATGACTATTCAAGGCATGGGATTCTTCCAAACATTTTGGTAAAATAGAACCTAAGGGAGTTACCGTACTTTTTAAGTTTAGATGATTGACTATATCCGTTTTAAAACGTTCATCTCTTTCAGCGTAAAGTACTAAGGTCGTGTTGTAGATTGTTTTCTCTTGTTGTTCCATAGTAGTGTATTTTCTTTCCGAAAATCAATACTAATATAAGATTTATCAACTAAGAATGCTTGAAAGAGCTTTTTTTTAACGCATTCTTTTATTAAGAAATATTCAATATTGAATAACTTTTTTATTGGTCTCTTTACCTCTTTTGTAATTATTTTCAACACAGAGGCACTGAGTCGGCATAGATTTTATAAAATGTAATTACTTAAACATGGATTAACTCTGTGACTCTGTGGTTCGTTTTATTCTTATCACAGAGT
>CAYXQH010000292.1:0-7531 GCA_964467425.1 uncultured Saprospiraceae bacterium | reverse complement strand
TTGATTAAATTATCTAGCATTGAATCCGCTTTATTAGCAAAGAGTTTTATATCTTTGTTCATCCTAAACTTTGAATTTATGCCTACAAAAGCAAAAGAAAATTATTTAAAGGCACTCTTTTCTATTTCTCAGAAGAAAGATACTGTTTCGATTACTGAACTAGCACAGCTGATGCAGGTGAGTAAACCAACGGCTAACAGTATGGTGAAAAAAATGAAAGAGAATGGATGGGTTGTCTATGAAAAATATAAACCTCTAAAACTTACTTCAAAAGGAGAACAAGTTGCGGCCTTAATAGTCAGGAAACATAGGTTAGCGGAAATGTTTTTATCAAAAATAATGAACTTTGGTTGGGAAGAGGTGCATGATATTGCAGAGGAAATGGAACACCTGCAATCAACAAAGCTATTCGACAGGATGGATGAAATTTTAGGTTTCCCTACGAAAGATCCACATGGTTCCCCAATCCCGGATAGATCAGGTAAAATTGTGAACTCAAACTATCTAAATCTAACGGCTCTAAAAGAAGGGGAAAGTGCAAAAATTTGTGGCTTAACAAATAGTTCAAAAGAATTATTGCTCTTTCTAAATAAAAAGAATATTAGTCTTGGTACGATGATGAAAGTGAAGGAGATAGAAAAATTTGATAAGAGCTTTGAGGTCGTAATTAGCAAAAAGAAAAAACCTATAGTTTTGACTTATGATGTTTGCAAATGCCTTCTAGTTGAACTAATCTGATTTTCATAGGTAATGTCAACGACATGAAATTATTTGATCCATTTTGATTTGTTGTTAAATATTTTCAATATGCGTATCTTTAAATTAAACCAGACAACCTTTTGCATCATTTAAACACCTTGATTCTAAAAGATGGAAACAACCGAATTATGCGTCTAAAGTATCTATTGATTTTCTTTTTAGCTATTCTTATTGGTTCAAGCCTTGATGCCCAACCAATTCCCTGTGAAGAACCAGCAGAAATGACTTCATTTTGTGCCGATGCCTGTATTATTTGTGATATTGATGGATTTACAGGTCGTCATGAATCTACCATTGTTGGTGAAGCACCTCCGGGATTTGCTGGGGAGTGTACTTTTGTCGCACATAATATGCAATGGATTGCATTCATCGCAGGGAGCACTGATCTTTCTGTTCAAATGCAAGTCTCAAATTGTGAACAAGGTTTTGGTTTAGAGTTTGGTTTATACAAAGGAATTAATTGTAATAATTTTGTTCGAATTTCGAATTGTTTTGGAGGAAATTCTTCGATTGGCGAAAATCAGAGTGGAACGATTACCAATACCGAACCATTAGTGATCGGACAGTATTATTTCATAGTTATGGATGGAGGACTGGGAGATAATTGTGATTGGACATTTAATGTATTGACTGGAAGTACTTCTGTTGATCCGTTGACAACTTCCGGCCAGATTCAAGGTGATAATAGCGTCTGTCCTAATTTATTGCAACAGTATTTTGTTGATCCGCCGGCTGGAGCTACTGAGTTTGAATGGACGATTAATAATGCTGTTCAAGATGTAACGGCACCAAACTTAGATTATACTTTTACTACAGAAGGTATTTTCAATATTTGCGTAACTGCAAAAAATGCATGTGATGAAGCACCTCCTTCCTGTTATCAAGTTATTGTAGAAAATATTCCAGTAACCGAAATTGAAGCTGTTTTCTGTGAAGGAGAAAACTATGAAATAGCAGGTGAAGTACTTACCGAGGGAGGATCTTATCAATTTGATTTTTTAAATGAAGAAGGTTGCGATAGTATTGTTCAGTTAGAATTGACAGAGTTGACGACGCCTTTATTGGATTTAAGTATACAAATTTGTGAAGGGGATACTATTTTTATTGGAGATACTCCATATACAGAAACGGGCTTGTTTCAGGAAAATTTATTGACTACGCAAAATTGCGATAGTATTGTCATGCTGGATTTGTTTACTATCGTATGTAATATCACCAGTTCTGATAATCCAATTCCTGTTGTTTGTAATGGCGAAGCATCTGGTATGATCGAATTTAGTGTAGCTAATGGTACTGCTCCGTTTACTTATACCTGGGAGGAATTAAATGGTCTATATAGTGGTGCTGGAAATATTAGTGCACTTGGTGAAGTGATACTCATTGAAGATATCCCTGCGGGAACCTATTTGATTACGATTGATGATGGCTTTGGAAATTTTGATGTCATCATATCCGAAGTTAATGAACCTTCTGTATTGGAGTTAGACTTTGTTGCTTCTGATTATAATGGAAATAATGTAAGTTGTGAAGATAGTGCCGATGGTATTCTCACGGCAGAACCTGTAGGTGGTGTCTCTCCTTATTTTTATTCCTGGGATACTGGTAGCAGCTTAAATACCATAGACGATTTGAACCCCGGAATGTACATGCTTACCGTAACTGATAACGGAGGTTGTACCGTTTCTGGAACCACTGAGTTGACAGCACCGGATCCGGTTATATTGATTGCTGAATTTCAAGACCCCGAATGTGCAGGCCCCTTTACTGGAAATATCACCGCCGTTCAAACAATTGGAGGAACTGGAGCTTATACCTATAGCTTAAATAATTCGGCGTTTTCTGATGATCCGGTTTTTGATGGGCTTGGAGAAGGAATCTATACGCTTGAAGTGATGGATGAAAATGGTTGTATTGATGGAGTAGTTGATACCTTGTTTGTGCCACAGATTCCGAATATAGATCTGGGAGACAATCTCGAAATTTCGCTCGGTACCACTATAAACCTTGCCCCTTCCATCAATATGATTGATATCCTCAGTCTGAATTGGACTTCGTCAGAATTAATTGAATGCCCGGAATGCTTAGAGCAAAATATCGTTCCTTTTAACTCTGCTAATTATGTGCTATCTGTTACCTCTGTTGATAACTGTACGGATGTTGACAGCATTTATATAGACGTCAATAAGTTTCGAAAAATTTATGTACCAAATGTTTTTTCTCCAGACTTTAATGGAACGAATGATTTTTTCACCATTTTTGGTGGGCCTGAAGTTGCCCGAATAAAAAACTTGAAAATATTTAATCGATGGGGTGCATTGATGTTTGAAGCTTCTAATATTGAATCCGGTATTGAAAGTCTTGGCTGGAACGGGACGTATAAAAATAAAGAAATGGATGAAGGAATTTATGCATGGATGGCAGAAGTAGAATTCATCGATGGTGTTGTCCTGATGTATTCTGGAGATATTGCTATTGTAAGATAAGATAGATTTGCAAGTCAACAAGTTAAATATAAGTTTCAACCTTCCTTTTAGATGCAAATAAATAATACACTTCGATCTGATAAGATTGAAAAAACTTTAGAGATTTTATCAAAACGAATTTTAGAACGATTTCCAGATTCAAGTCTGGGACAGACCTGTGTGGATTTTCATAAATATGCTTTAAAAAGTACGGCAAATATTGAATCTTTAGGCCAACCCTATAAAGTCATTAGAGTCCTTTCTTTTTCAGTAATGGCTATTGCTGTTCTTCTAATTATCTATGGATTGAGTTTTTTTGATTACAGCCTTCCGCAAAACTTTGCAGAGGTTACGACTATTTCAGAAGCCTTTTTTAATAACATAGTGCTATTAGGCGCAGCTTTCTTCTTTTTATTTTCTTTTGAAAAAAGATTAAAACGTAGACGCGCCATTCAGTTTTTAAATGAAATCAAAGGCTTTATTCATGTGGTAGATATGCATCAATTAATCAAAGATCCACAAATGTATGGAAGTCAATCTTTAGATACTGAAAACTCTCCTAAACGGAGTTTGACAAAATTTGAATTAGAACGCTATCTGAGTTATTGTTCTGAATTTTCATCATTGATTGGAAAAGTAGCTGCATTGTATGGGCAAAGTTTATCTGACGAAGCTGTGGCTCAATCGTCGAGTGAATTAGAAGCTTTATGCTCATCCATTGCTAATAAAATCTGGCAAAAACAGATAATTTTAAACGCTACAGATGCCTAGTTGCTTTTAATAAACCAATACATCTTCTGGAATATGTTCAGCCACTGGTAAGACAATTCTAAAGTTTGAATATTCTCCTTCTTGAGATTTTACTTCAATCTTTCCATCATACTTTTCAACTAACTTTTTGACCAGACCCAGGCCAAGCCCTGTGCCTTGAAATTCATTAGAGGTATGCAACCTTTTAAAGAATTCAAAAATCTGTTCTTGATATTCTTTGGCAATTCCAATACCATTGTCTTTAATCTCAATCAATAAAAAATCTTCTTGTTGACTATTGGTAATGGTGATGATCGGTATTTCAGATTTGTTATACTTAATTCCGTTTTGGATAATGTTTTGGAAAATAATAACAAAATCAGCTTCATTGCAAAAAAAGAAGGGGAGTTTACCTGCCTGGACTTTTGCGTTCTTATCATCAATATCTTTTTTGATATTAAATAAAGCTTTTTTGAGCGTACTATTTAAATCAATTAATGAAGAGGAGGCTTCTACTGTTGTATTTATTTTTGACACTTCTAAAACACCTGTGATTAGTTCATTCATTTGCATAGCACCCGTTTCAGCGTATTCAATATATTCATGCAGGTTTTCATGATCTCCTTTAGCTACGTTTCTTTTTATTAAGTTTAGAAAACTGGTAATGTTGCGAAGAGGAGACTTTAAATCATGGGATGCAATGTAGGTGAAGCGTTCTAATTCAAGGGTTTTTTGATTCAGTTCTTTATTTTTTAATTCGAGACTATCGATGTAATCCTGTGTTTTTCCTTCGTAGATATAAAAGACGATAGATATCCAACCTATACATAAAAGAAAGACAACGATTTCATCTATTGGATAATCATGAACGCCGAATATTGGACCAAAAAAATTGATGTAAAGCGTTGGCAGTATATACAGCAAGATATTATAAATGAGTAATCCATTCCTCAATTTTATTTGATTTCGATACATCAAATAAGTGATCACAATAGTTGCTGCAGCAGAAATACTTTGGCTGAAATACCCTCCAATACTTACTATTGTTATTACATACCAAAATGGAATAACAGCAGTAAAATATAATTTGGCTTGTTCTACTAAATTGAAATGGTGAAGGATGATCATGACAGAGTAAGTCACCGTGACCATAAGACTGGTCGCTAAGTAAATGTAATCATCGGTAAGTAGGTAGGTAGCTATGAAAATACTAAAGGACCCAACTGATGTCAGAAAGGAAATAATGTTTAGTAGTTCAGTAAGTTTATTATCCTCAGGTGTTTTAGAACTGACGCCTCTGGATTTAATAAAATTGAACAGCTTAAGGAAATATTTAATCAATTCACAAGGTTTTTTCTCAACTATCTTTTGTAAACGATAGATTAGAAAATTTGTTTGTGATATTTAATTTTATTTATTTAAAATACTAAAAACCATGATTGAATTTAGGGGACCAGGACTATTTTTCGAGTATAAACGTCATCAATAGTTAGAAAATAAAGACCACTTGTTCCACTTAATTCTATTTTGGAATTTGTGCTTACAATACGTCCTTTTTGTATCAATTGCCCTAAATTATTATAAATTGAATAGGTTTTATTTAATAGATCCTGAGGTACGGTAAGGTTCAGATTCTGTGATGTAGGATTTGGAAAAAGCTCGATTTTCTGATCAATCGCCGGTTCAAAAGCCGCAGTTGGGGTTTCTCCAATTTTAGTGATTCCTGTACTCGTTGCTACCCAGATAATATCCTGGGAATCAATAACCAATCGCCTAACGACCGGACCAATTAATCCGTCATTGACATCAATGTCTCCCCAACCATTTGAATCATAAAATGAAACACCTCCTTCGGTCACTAAATAATCTATGTATACACCAGCCCAAATTCTACCGTCAGATGCTATCTTGATGTCTTCTACCGGGTTGAGGGAATCAGGAGGAGGCAATTCAAAAATCAATTCATGGTGTTGTACAAATTCATTATTGGCATTAAAGACAGAAATTCCATCTGCGGTTCCAATCCATTTGCGCTGGGCTCCGTCAATTTCTAAGGAGCGAATATTATTACTAAGCAATCCATCATTCTCTGTAATAGAGGACCAAGTACTACCATCTAATATCCAAATGCCCCCAAGTGGCGTTCCGAGATAAGCTTTTTCGTTATTATCAAAAGTCACATAGTTTGTTCCACCAAATGGTAAGCCATCCGCCATAGTATAGCTCGTCCAATTCGTTCCATCAAAAATAGAAATCCCATCATTATTCGCAACCCAAATGTTTCCATCTGGTCCTTGTCGAATATATTTTATTCGATTATCTGCAAGGCCGTCGGATTCCAGGTAAGTTGTCCAGGTCGTTCCATCAAATTTATTCAACCCAAAGTCCGTTCCTATCCAGATGTTATTTTCACTATCTACAGCAATTGCCTTTATTCCATTATCAACCAAATCAGGATGTGAAGCGGTATTATAATTAGTCCAGTTTGTTCCATCGAAAAAAGAAATCCCTTGTTGAGTACCAAACCAAAGGTGGTCATTGGCATCAACATCAAGGCAATGTACATCATTGTTTATCAAGCCATCCGCTATGGTGTAATTGGTCAAGACTTGTGCCTGCAACTGAAAGCTGAATGACAGCAAACATAATAGTATAAAATTCTTCATGTTGATATTTTTTATAATGGTAGGAAGGTGGTAAGGTAAATTTCCAAACTACCTTTTTACTTATCCACTTATTTCTGTATTCTTATTTTTTTATTTATCACAGTGTTTTCAAAGACTAAATTTAAAATATATAGACCATTCGAAAAATCGCTTACCGATACATCAATGGAAGAATCAAAAGCATTTATATTTTTGGATTTTAATAATTTTCCATCAATTGAATACACCTGTAGTTGCGAAGGTCTTTCTTCTTCGAAAATTAAAGTGAAAAAATCCTGTGCAGGATTCGGGAAAACCAAGACTTCCAATTTTTGTATTTCATCTACGCTGATAATTAAAGAATTTTCAGCCCCAGGTGTACCGGGCATATCGACGAAAGGACCTGTTCCATTTGGAAACCGTCCAGTAGATCGATCTTCCATTTGTTCACCAAAACTTATAGAATCATATAGCACCAGATTTTGATCGACTAAAGTAATCTTTTCTCCAGAAGCGGAAAGCTTAAAATTAGCATGCAAGAGACCTTGTTGTTCATCATCGTCTGCCCAGATAATTAAATAACCATTGGCAGGAATAGAAACATCAGGGAGTGGCCATTTTTGCAATTCAGTGGTGTCGTCCGATAAGTAAAGCCCAGTAGGGGAGATTTCATAATCGGTCGTATTAAACAATTCAATCCAATCATCAAACTGACCAGCTTCGTCGGCAATCGTCGTACCATTAGAAGCCATAAACTCATTGATGACTATGTCGCCAGGGCTGATACTGGATTGGATAGAAAAGTATTCATAAGCTGCTCGCTCAGGAGCAAACCGCCCCGCATTATTATTTTCAGCGTAAAGATAATATTGGATAGAGTTCCCTACATTCATCAATTCTATTCCGAATATGCCA
>CAYXQH010000291.1:0-7539 GCA_964467425.1 uncultured Saprospiraceae bacterium | reverse complement strand
TAACAATGTAAAAGGAATAAACAGAGTAGTTTATGACATCAGTACAAAACCTCCGGCTACCATTGAGTGGGAATAAAACCTTAGTGTTCATCCTTCTCCTGGCTTTTGGACTATCATCTTGTGATATGTTTAAAAAAGCCCAATCTAATGACACCGTAGAAGAGGATAAAACAGAATTAGACGAAGTACAAGGGACAGGGAAATACAATCCTGAAACTGGTGAATTCGAACATTCAACATCTGTAAACAGTGAGGTGGATACGGTAAAGTGGACGACTGACCCAGACGTAGTTCCTCCGATTTCTTCTGAAGAAACAGATATTGCTAATCCAAACTCTGGCGATCCTTTTGATCCGAAAAATGAAAACCGACCAGAAGGAAAATTAGACGCTTATAATATTTCTGTTTTACTACCTTTTTTCTCCAATCGCTTTTCTGAAGGAACCTCTGTTGATAAAGCATCCATTTCTGCCATTAGTTTTTATGGAGGAATGAAAATCGCTTTTGAAGAGCTTCAACGAAAAGGCGTCAATCTCAATGTCAATGTACATGATACCAAAGGATCGGAATCTACTACTTCAGCTTTGATGGAGAGTTCATCTGTAGCGAGCTCAGATTTAATCATCGGCCCATTTCGAAAAAATAATATTAAAGCTGCAGGCGAACAAGCAAAATTGTTGAAAACACCTTTTGTTTCTCCACTAAGTGCAAGCTCTGGTGTTGCAAAAGATAATCCTTATTTTATTCAGGTAAAACCTTATTTACCGACTCACTGTGAAGCCATTACTCAACACGTAAGAGAGCGATTTGATATCGATCAGGTAACCTTGATTGCTCGAAATAAAAAAGCAGAAATGTCCCGCTTTGATTATTTTCAAAACGAGAATAAAAAGATTGAAGGAAGTGTTGGGGCAACACGCTTTAAAGAATATGTGATTTCTGGTACAGAAGAATTGAACTTCGATGAAATCGATATTACTCCTTATATAAAAGAAGGAGATACAACGGTCTTTATCGTACCTTCCTTTTCTAATAAAAATTTCATCTACGGATTATTGCTTCAGATTTATAATACGAAAGGAGATAATCCGGTAGTAATTTATGGAATGCCACAATGGATGGACTTTGAACCACCAAGCTTTGATTATTACGAATTACTAAATTTGCATGTTAGTAGCGCAAATTTTGTTGACCCTAATGATCAAAACGTTAAAAACTTCAAACGTAAATACTTTGATAGATTTGGAACGCTTCCAGGAGATAAAGCATTCTCTGGCTATGATATTATGATGTATTTTGGAAAAATGATCGATAAACATGGCACGAAGTTTCAAGAAAAAATTGATGTTGAAAAAGATGAATATCTAAATACGAAATTCGAGTTTGCCAGAGAAGTTCCGCTTTCAGCAGCTTTACAGGAAGATTTTTCAAAAACGAATTTATACGAAAATAAACATGTTTATATTCTCAAATTTGAGGATTTTCAATTTAAAAATGCCGACTAGTTTAGCTAAAGTAAGAATCCATTTTCTTTGGAATGATTAGTTATCATTTTTTAAAAACAGCTTTGAGAAGATTAAATCTCAAAGCTGTTTTTGTAATTTTAAACATATGAAAATCATTGTCCCAATTCTTATCTTATTCACTTTTCTTTCCTGTAAAAAAGAAACGCCGAAAACTCCTTCGACTCCTATTGCTCAACGAATAGAAGAAAAAAAGCCTGTTTCAAGTCCTCCAATAACTAGTGATAAAAAAGCAGCAGAACCGACTCCTGACTATTTGACCTATGCATTTCGAAGTAAACCTATAAGCCTCAATTTGACGAATCTTGTAGAAACACCCAAAGGGTACAGCAGGGTAGAAGTGGCGAAGTATTCTTATGCAGAGTGGCTAAGATTTCTTCCGGTAAAGCCAAAAGACCAGCCAGTGAAATTGTTTAATGGCGAATTGAAATCAAATCAAAACGTTCATTTTGCGGTTTTGGATATTGATGTGGAGCAACGAGACTTACAGCAATGTGCAGATGCAGTAATGCGTCTGAAAGCAGAATATCATTTTGGATTGAGTGACTTCTCTACTATTCATTTTAATTTTACTAGCGGTGATAAGGTTGCTTTTACGGATTGGTCAAAAGGTCGAAAACCTCAAGTGTCAGGTAATTCAGTACGTTTTTCTGAACCTGGAAATACTGTAGATCATTCGTATAAAAATTTTCGGAAGTACATGACGATGATTTTCAATTATGCAGGTACTGCTTCGCTTAGCAAGGAACTTAAATCCATCCCTGTAGAACAAATGCAGATTGGCGATGTTTTTATTCAAGGAGGATTCCCCGGGCATGCAGTGATTGTTATAGATATGGCGGAGAATAGTCAAAATGAAAAGCTGTTTTTACTAGCTCAAAGTTATATGCCCGCTCAGGATATCCATATTTTAAAAAATTATTCAAATAATGATTTAAGTCCTTGGTATTCCTTAAATTTCGAAAATGAATTGAATACCCCTGAGTGGACATTTTATAAAAACAACCTGAAAAGATTCAATGATTGATAAATTAGTTAACCTCTATGATGATTTTGCAAAAGGCGATCGTATAAGAGAATTGGAGCGCCTTGCTGATGATGAAATGTTTGGTTTTAATAAACGCTCACCAATCGCAGATCAAAAAATAGAAATCAGAGGTTTTAGAGTTTTTGCTAAAAAAGGTTCTAAACGATTTATTGGTATTATGGAATTTGGAGGAAGAGCAATGAATGGGTTCATTCGATTTTATGATTATTTAAGAACAGTAGATTTAGAAACGAAGTCGACTTCAGTAATTGAAGTATATTGTGAAGATATTTTCACTGAATACGTAAAGATTGAACCCAAAAATGCTTTTGATAAAATGAAAGGCTTTTTTACTTCTGGATCGAATCGATTTCCGGAATTAACCGACTTTCATCAACAATTTCAAATTTTGAGCAGAGTTCAAAATGGAGATGCCTGGCTAAATGAAAAGGCTTTATCTACCATGATAGATTTTCCAAATTTGACCATGGAGGCGGAGGGCAACTATTTTGTTTTCTATCAAAAAAACAAAACGATGGAAGTTCACAAAATACTCCCTAGTTTAGCTTATGCAGAAGAGTTTGTTCAATTAACCACTTATGATCAATCCAATGATTTTGTTTAACCAATTAAGCACTACCTTGAGACTATGCCTACTTGGCAAATCACATAACCTCATAACCATATAGCTACATAACCACATAAATTATATAACCACATGTATTCCATGACTTCAGAGCGGACAGAGAAATTTAAAAGAGTGGCAGATGCCAGGCAAGGGGACCTGACTGTTGTTTTAGAAAATGTACATGACCCTCATAACATTGGGGCAGTCTTACGCACCTGCGACTCTGTGGGTATCCATGAGATTTACGTATTATATACTGATCCAAATCTTTCTGAAGAAAATATAAAACTTGGAAAGCGATCGTCTTCAGGTGCTCGAAAATGGGTGACTGTCAATCATTACACCGATCCCCATAAGTGTTTTGAAGCTATAAAAAAGAAGTATCAAAGAATTTTTGCGACCCATTTAAGTCAAGATGCAGAAGATTTGTATCAATTGGATCTGACTCAACCAGTGGCGCTCTTGTTTGGAAATGAACGAGATGGTTTAAGTGAAACCGCGTTGAGCTATATTGATGGAAATTTTATCATTCCTCAAATAGGTATGGTAGAAAGTCTTAATATTTCAGTGGCTTGTGCTGTAAGTATTTATGAAGCATACCGACAACGGAGTTTAAAAGATTTTTATAAAAACAACCCAACAACGACTGATATTCAAAAAACAGCTGTTTTAGAGGAGTATACGAGTCGCCATAAGCGAAAACCAGGTAAAATCTTGCATAATAAGATCGATTAAGCCTTTTAAGCACATTCTCTCCATATCTACCCACCATTTTTGTTCTAAAGCCTCTGTCTTAACTTTTCTCAAAAAACACCTAATATTTTTGCTCATTCATCCCTGAATATTTACTAAGATTTGGTAATTTTGCAAGCTATGCGATTGAAGAGTTTAGATATTAAAGGATTTAAGAGTTTCGCGAACGAAACCATTATAAATTTCCATGAAGACGTTATTGGTATTGTAGGGCCGAATGGCTCGGGCAAGTCCAATGTGGTGGATGCCATACGTTGGGTGCTGGGGGAGCAAAAGAGCAAAGAGCTTCGTTTGGAAAAAATGTCCAATGTCATTTTTAACGGGACTAAAAAACGAAAGCCAGGTGGTTTGGCGCAAGTTACCCTCAATTTCGAAAATACCAAGAACCTTCTACCTACCGAGTATCAACATGTTTCCATTACACGGATTTTATATAGAAGTGGAGAAAGTGAGTACCGATTAAACGGAGTTACCTGTCGATTAAAAGATATCACCTCCCTGTTTATGGATACTGGGATTGGGTCGAATTCATATGCGATCATCGCCTTAAACATGGTAGATGATCTCTTGACAGACCGTAATAATTCCAGACGGAATATGTTTGAGCAGGCTGCTGGAATTTCCAAATATAAAAAACGTAAACACGAGACCCTCCTTAAGCTTAAGAGCACTGGAGAAGACCTGGATCGAATTGAAGATTTATTATTTGAAATCGAAGGTCAACTCAAAGCACTGGAAAAACAAGCTAAAAGAACCAAGCGCTATTACGAACTAAAAGAGCAATATAAAGAACTAAGCATTGAGTTAGCGACGTTTAAGCTTTCCAGTTATAAAACAAGGCATGATGATATAACCTCTAAACTTCAAAAAGAGGAAGATCTATATCGGACCTTAGAGACTAAAAGTCGAACACTGGAAGCGCAGTTAGAAGATGAGAAGAAAATGAATTTGGATAAGGAAAAATCTTTGTCTGATGCTCAACGAGGCTTGAATGATCTGGTAGGCAAGTTGCGGACCATGGAGAATGATAAAAACATCCTGATTCAAAAACAGGGGTTTATCACGCAGAATAAAATGAAACTTTCTGAACAAATCGAAAGCGATAAAGTGCGGACTGGACAGCTAGCGGTTTCAATTGACGAGTTCAGAGGTCAGATCAACGAAGAAAAAGTAATAGAATCTGATTTAGAAAAAGAATTGGAGACCGTGCAGACGGAGTTGACAGCTATTCGTGAAAGTCATGGTTCTTTAAAAGAAGAGTTGGACGAAATCCTTTCGGAGCAACAATCTATGGAGCGTTTGATTTTCGAACTAGAAAAAGGAAAGGCGGTTAATCAAAATCAAATCGAGAACCTGACCAAAGATAACGCAGCAAGCTCTGAAGAAATTGGTACTCGGCAAAAGGCAATTAAGGAGTTAGAAACCGATATAAATGCGATTCATAAAGAGCAGAGCGGTAAGCAAAAGGAGTTAGATAAATTAGAAAGAGAGGAAGCACAGCGATTGATTGATGTAGATGAAACGGAGGAGAAAATTGAAGATTCCAGAAAGGAAATTGCAGATATCAATCGAAAGCTTGACGCAAAAAGGAATGAATATAAGCTAACCAAAAGTTTAGTTGAAAACCTGGAAGGATTTCCAGAGTCCATTAAGTTTTTAAGTAAAAATAAAAAATGGACCAAAGAAGAGGATGTTCCTTTGCTTTCTGATACGATCTATTGTAAAGAAGACTTTAGAGTGGCGATTGAGAATTTCTTAGATCCTTTTCTTAATTACTATGTGGTTCAAACGGTTGAAGAAGCCTATGAAGCCATCAAATTGCTAAACCAATCTCAGAAAGGAAAAGCTAATTTCTTTGTCCTGGATGCTTTTAAAGATTATAGCCAACCAATGGCAATGCTCCCTAATAATACGCAAAAGGCGAGCGATATGATTGAAACGGAGTCCCGTTACCAAAAGCTTATCAACTTTCTATTAGAGAATGTTCTGGTTACGGAAAGCGATGATTTCAAAACAGAAATAACAAATAAAAATATTACGCTGCTTTCAAAAAGCGGTCGTTTTATCAAGCGAAAATATAGTATCTCTGGTGGTTCAGTAGGATTGTTTGAAGGTAAGAAAATTGGTAGAAAGAAAAACCTGGAGGTTTTAGAGAAGGTTATTAAACAATTAGAAAAAGAAGAGCAAAAAGTTTCTTCAGAGTTTTTTACTCTAAAAGGTAAACTGGAAAAGCTTAAGCAACAAATGGATAGCGAGGCTATTAGCCACGTACGGGAATCTTTAAATCAAATCACACAGCAAAAAGTGTCTTTGATGACAAGATTGGAAAATTTTGAAACCTTTCTCAAAGAAACGAGCGCCAAAAGAGCTCAAGCCGAAGAGCAAATCACTCGCTTGTCTACTTCGAACCAGAGTATTGAAAATGATTTGGTCTCTCACCGCAAATTAGCGGAAGAAGCCAAAGAAAAGATTTCCAATACCGATGGAAACTTTAGAGAAGTTGCTGAAAAATTAAGCTTTGCTTCAGCAGCGTATAATGAAAAAAACATTGAATTCATTCGCCAGCAAAATAAAGTTAATTCGATTCAGAGAGAGTTGACCTTCAAAGAAAATCAATTGGAGGAAACTAAGCAAAGTATGGAGTCGAATCAATTAACGATCACTCAATCTGATGAAGAATTAGTAACTATAGCCTCTGATATAGAAGGATTTACTGCCGATCTATTGGTGTTTTACGCTCGCAAAGAAGAACAGGAAACAAACTTGACCAATGTAGAGCAAACCTATTTTCAAGCAAGAGGAGGAATCAATGAAATTGAAGACAGTTTACGAACGACCCATCGTAAAAGACAGGATACTCAAAGTCTTATTAATAACCTGAAGGATAAATTTACAGAACTCAAACTTGAATCAACATCTATTGGAGAACGCCTGAAAATCGAATTCGGCGTTGATCTAAATGATGTTCTTAAGCGAGAACCAAATGAGAAATTAAACCAGGAAGAACTTCAGGTAAAAGTCGATAAGCTCAAAAACCGTTTGGATAATTATGGAGAAATTAATCCAATGGCTGTTGAAGCTTATGACGAAATGAAAGAACGCTATGATAATATCGCGACCCAACGCGATGATATTTTAGAAGCGAAGAAATCATTGTTAGAGACGATTAAGGAGATCGAAGATACGGCAACGGTTCACTTTTTGGAGGCCTTTTCTAAAGTTCGAGAATCCTTTATTGATGTATTCCGAACCTTATTCTCCGAGGATGATTCTTGTGACCTTAAGCTGGAAGATCCTGAAAATCCGCTCGAATCCAAAATTCGAATTGTGGCAAAGCCAAAAGGTAAACGACCACAAAGTATCAATCAGCTTTCAGGAGGGGAGAAGACCCTTACGGCAACAGCTCTATTGTTTGCCCTCTATCTCCTTAAGCCTGCACCTTTCTGTATTTTTGATGAGGTTGATGCTCCATTGGATGATGCGAATATTGAGAAATTCAATAAAATTATCAGACGATTCTCTGATAAATCGCAGTTCATTATTGTTACCCACAACAAACAAACTATGGCAGCGGTAGATGTCATTTATGGTGTTTACATGCAAGAACA
>CAYXQH010000290.1:0-7553 GCA_964467425.1 uncultured Saprospiraceae bacterium | reverse complement strand
ATCCTTCTACCCCGAGGCCAAAACCAACTTTTACATTTGCACTTCCTTCTAAACTAACTTTATATTTTTTAGCGGGGACTGGTGCAGATGGTTTGCTGAGTTTTTTATTAGGAAATAAAGATTTAAACATTCGTCTAACTTTTTCTTTTAATTTTTTAATAATTGGAAATCCTTCTAGACCCCAGAGATCAATTTTGCCGATAGGATCATTGCTAGCATAGTTGTAAGGAGTAAGATGAGGAAACTTTTCACTAATCGGATCAACACAAGAGAACCGTGCAATAGATGGGTCGTAATACCTAAATCCATAATCCAACCAATCTAATCCAAACTCACGCTGCATTTCTTTCCCATTATAGTTGTATTGATTCCCCGGCGCACTAACACTCAAATCCCAAGTCCCTTCCATCTCCATACCGAAAGGATAGTAATGATTCTCTTGTAGCAACTCGCTTGGCTCGTAATTCTGCGGATCACCCGGGATCGGCCAATCAGGATTAAAGGCAAAAGGTTCTAAGTATCCATTCTCGTTTAAGTCTGAGAATACTACTCGGACATTTCCTAGGTGATCTTTGAGGTAATACTCATAATTAAAACCAGGTTCAGATGGTTCATCTTCTGGAGTATGCAATACAGCCCGACCTTCCTGATGATAGATTGCTTCGAGGGCATCACTTTTATATTCAAAACCACTGATATAATACTGGCTATAATCCACTTCATTACCCTCCTCATCAGTACCGTTAGCCTGCTTTTTAAGTTTGTTTCCAGCAGCATCATAGGTGAAGTTGATTATATTATTATCATCAAGTGTAATTTCGTAGGGTAAATTTAAGTGATTATAAGCAGCTTCCAATTGCTTGTTTTGATCGCTTATCATATTACCATTGGCATCATAAGTATAGGTTCCGCCGCTTCCTTTATAACCTCTTTCTTCATTGCTACTTTCAGCTATAGATTCTAAACGACTGTTGCTGTAGGTATAAGTTAGATTATCAATTTGAGTAAACTCATAGACGGGTGGAGCAGAAGGTGCTGTACAAACGTCATCTACTCCTCTTCTGCTTAAGGTTTGAATATTTCCAACTGCATCATACGTTAGGCTGACACCATATTTATTATCAATCGCATAATTTCCACCGCCTAGATCATCTCTAAATAATCCTGAGCTCAATCGGTTGATCGCATCGTATTCAAAGCTATAACTATTGACGGAACCGAATCCTGTTTTCCAAACCATACCCGCAATGTTGCCATTGAGTTGAGATGGTGAACTCACCATTGGATGACTTTGGTTATAATAAAGCTCCATAGAAAACAAATCGGGGTTAGAGGCATAGCCTTGATCAGGAACTTCCTCATCTGTAGTACCACCCCATGCAGCTGCTACTTCAACCATGACTGCTTCTGCAAAATCGTTTTGGACTGTTGGATTAGTGATTCCTGCATTATTCAATTCATCGGTGATAAGACCTTGAGCGTTTAGAACTACCTGGTCGAAGGTACCTTGATTAACCCATTCATTATCGAGGTTTATTTCCATGACGTTGGGGTAGTTGTTCGTTCCTGCTAATGTAAGAGCTTCTTGCCCAACAATAGCCATGTTCTGATGCTCACGCAGTCTAACTGTTCCGTCATGTTGATAAGCATAGGATTGTTCGCTTACTCGAATCAGTGTTGTATTTGGATTTGATCCACTTAAAAAACTGTGGTTATATTCTACCTTTATTTTTAAAGGTTTAATTTTGCCAACAGTCAATGGACAGGAAGCACAATCGGCATAACCTAAATGTTCACAGCGGGTACAAATGTCTTCTGCAAATTCACAATTTTCACAATCGGCAATGTCTAAATTGCTACAAGTTGTACAAGGCTCGTCAACTTTCCAGTATGGACAATCGTCGCAGCTGTAACCATGACGAACACAAAGTTCACATACTGTTTTAGGTACCTCTATTGGACCATCACAATTGGATTGGTTGAAATAAGTTTCAAAACCTAAACCACTGGAATTGGCCTGTCGAACTTTATTAAAAATAATTGCGCTTTGTAAAATAGATATGGTATACTCATCACGTCTTCCTGTTACAGAAACAGATTGGAAGTCATATCCATTATCCCAAAGCCACTGTTCGATTTCATTTTCTAAAGTAGAAAAAGGTGCGTAGATAGGATAATTAAGATCCATTAATACATTACCTTTTACATAGATTCCAGTGATTGGATAGCTTTCTTCAAAACCAGCGCCAGTAATGGTGACGGTATAGTCACAGACAGGACCACAATTTGTCGGTACATCGTCGTCGCAATTTGGGATTAATTGATCATCTCCGTTTTCTGATACATCATTGATGTGTGTTAACCAACCTCGGATATTATAGTCGTAATTAATGGTTTGCAAAGGCATTGTAGACGATGCTGCTCCAAACAATTGCTTCGTAAGTAATTGGTCTTTATCATTATAAGCTTGTTGACTTATCTTTATGTTTGGACCAATGTAACTTCCATTATCACCTCCATTACTACCTCCATCATAATCTCCACTATTGATCTGATGCCAATATTCTTCTTGCCTTAAAAAATTATCATAAGTAAACTGCTCAATAATCGTATAATTATCATCTGGTGTTACAAAGTTTCTAGTAATACCGAGTGGATTGTCCGCTAAGTTCAACGAGAAAGAGTAGCTGTCATGCCCGTCCAGTAGATGGTTGGATTTGTTTTTGTCAACTCGGCCGAATTCGTCAATACAATTAATCGTATTGATCCAGTCTGAACCTGATTGATTCCCATTTAAAACATTGACTGCTGTGCCGACTACTTTTCCATGTAAAATATCACCAGATTCACAACCACTGAGAGAAGGAAAATCTTGGGGTAAATTGCTATAATCATCATAAAAAGTTCGGCTTAATAATTTGCTATTCGGGATGGATATGTTATCCAAGTCAGCAGGTAAGGAACCTATAAAGAAACCTGTTTGAATAGGACGACCATATACATCATAATTAGTGGCCAACCATTTGTTGGTTCCCATATTAGCATCTTGAGAAGCTACTAATAGATTTCTGTCATTATAGTTAAAACGTTGCATACCTCCAGCTGGAATTTCTTTTCCTCTCAGACGATTACGAGCATCATATCGATACTTGTACATTGAACCATCTGGCGCCGTTACTTGTAGGAGGTTTCCTTTATCATCATAAGCGTTTTGAGTTACGCCCCCTAATGCATCGGTTGTGCTGATCGCTTGTCCGATAATATCTGTCAAGGATATAGTGCTATTACCATTTTCATCTGTTATGATCTTTTGATAAAACTGCCCGTTGGCACCGTAACTAAGAGAGGTGGAACTGCCATCAGGGTAAAATTCTCCTGTAGGGCGATTAAGTGGAGAAGCTTCGTATCCAATGGTTTTAAAAACACCAGGGAGATAGGTCTGTTCGCTTATGCGTCCCTGTTCATCGTAAATCATTTCTTCTTTAACAATACCATTGACATGGCTGGCGATTGGTCGACCTAGTCCGTCTAGGTATTGAGTGGTTGACTGACTTGGGGTGTCATCAGTGAAAATAGTGTTTTGAGATACTTCATTAGGAGCGCTGAAGCTATAACTATAGTCCGTAGAAACTGCACCACCACGTTGAGTAGACGATTCGAGCCTAAATAATTGATCATATTCAAAACTAGAAACCTGTCCATCAATATCTGTGATACTAGATAATAATTTGGTTCCAGCATGATAATTGTAGGACCAGGTGAAATCTTCAAAGGCTCGACTGGCAATTAATCCATTTTCCCAGGTGTAGGTTTCTTGACTCCAGCCGGGTGTGGTAAATTGACTTGGTTTACCACTAGTAACGTCATAGTTATCTATGGTGCCCTTTAATACCCATTCGCCCTGCCCATTCGGCAGTTGTACTTCATAAGCATTGAATTGCTCTGCTCTTGGGAAACCAGAAAAATTTTGAAATATTGTCTGAGAGCCACCAACTGAAGTTCCATCTACTAATTTGATCGATTGATAAGGTGAAGCAATCATATTTCTTTCCACTAGATCATCCCTAATTGCATTGTTCAATGGATAGTCATGGATGTAGGTGTTTTCTGTCCTGTGGACCTTACCATCCGAATTACTAAACTCTAATGCAGTAGGGAACTGATGTCTTTCAAGTTGGTCATATTCATAAGTGGTAGTGGTAGTAACATTATCCTTAGTTGAGATCTGCTGCGCAGTCATTTTAGGAGCGGTACGTGGTGTGTATTGATTAATATAAATCAAATGAACCTGACCTCCAACTATAGTAACGGGACGATCATGAAATTTAATGCCTAAGGCAGTCACGTCAGCATGAGGATGGTCCGTTAAAGATGTTTCATTACTACTTACTTCATTTCCTGATTCAGAAAAGGTTTTTTCTTGATATAAATGTCCACTTTCTTTTGTAAATAGAGTTGGTAATGCTGGCAAAGTATGAACCTGCGGCTCTTCAATTTTTTCGAAAAAATATTCATTTGAGCCATTCCCATTGTGAAGCTCTGTGACATGATCATAGCCAATATGATAGCCGTCGAAGTTTCCAAGTGGACTAATGCTGGCATCTAAAAATTGACAATAGAAATAAGCAGATGATTCTTCAATATGTGCATATTTTGGTTCTTGATAGAGTGTGCCACTTGATTCCAATGGATTATCATCATTTTTATACTCGTATGTTTTAATAATGTCATTAGTTTGTGGTGTTGTAGAAGTACTAGATCTGATTTCTTTAATTCTAAGCCCACCTACCTCTCTATTAACTAATTCATTAATTTCTGCCCATAAATCAAAAACGCCAACTGCGTTAAATGTTGTTACCTTAAAAGTATAATTCGTATTAGGGTTAAGATCACCAAGCATACTTAGTGGATAAGTTTCCTCCAAAAAAGAATCCGTCTCAAGTGTGATATTGCTTGATTCTAATTCAAAATCATAAATTGCTGAAGAACCACCTTCCTCAAAAACTTCTACTAATATATAAGCGTTTAATTCATCACATGGCGGAGGATCCTCCATCGGGTCTTGACCAATAAATTCTAATCTCATTTTAAAAAAACCATTCTCAATTTCTTCGCTTGACATTGTAACCGTTTCTTCTACAGGGTTTGGGGAGTTTGGTGGACAATATCCATGATGGGTAAGGTCAGTAATTATCTCATATTTAACGTCAGGATAAGTTGGATGGGTGTTCGATTCAAAAGTAAAAGATGTAGTACCTCCAGTTGGATATTGAATCTCTTTCAGTATTCCAGCTTGTTGAAAATCACCATTAGATTCTCGAACACTTTCTCCTTCTGTAATTCCTTCGATTGTTGTGGTAGGAACGTTTACAAAGTTTTCTTGATTTTGACTTGCTCCGTTGTAAAAACCCCAATGATCAATAGCCTTGGACATTCGACTAGGTAATAAAACTTCATCTTCATAAGTAAATACATATGGTGGTTCTTGAGGACCTTGGTCGCATCCTTCTCTATGTACTTGATTTAATTTTAATCTTTTAGAAAAAGAATAATTGCTATGCTGATCAGATTGGAAGTAATCATAGTCAAAGATCCATTTTGTGCAATAACCTCCTGTTTCTATAGTAATATTGTCAAGTTGTTCAGCTTTTGTGTATACGGTTGAGGGATCAAAATCATCTAAATCCAAGCGGTCAGTATCACTATTAAACTGGATGGTTTCTGTTGAAGTAGTTATAGAAGATATGCTCTTCCCCTTTACACGCATAGTATTCATAAACACATCTATATTCTGGTCTAGCTTTCCTTGACAAGAAGGACCACCGTCGGAACCAGTATAAGTGGCACCATATGGCGGAAGACAGCAATAAAAGTCATAGAAAATTTTGTCTATCGAACAACTAGCAAGATTTTTATAAGAGTAATTTTGTTCTTCGTACTCAAGGTCTATTGTATAAATGCCATCAGCTGATTCCACTTGCACTAAATACCAAGAGGTGTTGTATTCTCCAAGGCTCTCAATATGATCTCCGGGAAATGTAGCTTCAATACCATTAAAACTTGATTCACCAGAAGGCAAAGTAGCACCAGGAGTTTTTCCAAAGTGGTATTTGGTTCCTTCAGGTGTTATGAGCGTAAACTGAGTGAAACCGGTATAGTAGTTTGTCTCTGGTTCTTCATATTGTAAAACTAAGTCTTGTTTAGGAAAAAAGACGGGTTCATGGTTAGCATCAATAATAAATTTTCCAGCGTAACCCCCTACATTAAATGAGAAAATGTCCGCTTCTAAATCTTTTTGCATAGGACCATTAATTATTTGTGTATAATAATAGTCAGGGTCATTATTTACATCTAATCCTATATCATAATAGCCACCTTGTAGATCATCAGGTTTTCCCAAGACCGTTCTGGTGATTACGCCTCCAGCATTTAAACTCCATCCCAAGCCAACCCAACTGGCTGTTTCTCCAACGCGTATTCCTGAACTGTGATAATTTAAAGAAATAGGAATGTTTAGCGGGCCTTCGCTCACATTATGTATAGGTACTGAAATATTGGGGACACCTGTATACTTGCTAACAGGGATATCTCCATATTTGCCAAGAGCTGCCGCATTTGGTGCAGGCATAGCTACGTCACCGATCAAGTCATTGTTAGGTTGTCCATAACTCGAAAAGGAAAGAATAAGGGGGAGTATAAAAAGTAATATATTTTTCATGATTATATTTTTTGATTAATTATTAAAATTGGATCAGGTTATTTATGAATAACCACAAATTTTCCTTCTGCACTTTTTCCATTTTCGTCTACAATTTTGACCATATAAGTTCCAGAAGAATAGGCTGTCGTATTTACCTTCCATGTTTCTTCTGAGTTTTTAGTAACAACATCTTTTGTGTAAACTTGCTTGCCTAATAAGTCATAGATAGAAATGGTGATTTCTTCTTTCATTGCTGTGTCTGTCAGTTGAATATTAATTTCTTTTGTTGCTGGGTTGGGAAATACTAAAAGACCTGCATTACTCGTAAGCTGGCGTTGTTCTTCAACACGATTCCTTTTTGTTACTCCGAGAAATGCCTTTTGTGATTGCTCCTGCTCGTAGACAATCGACCGCGACGGATATCCATTTGGAACGCCATCTATTTCGCAACCAATCGCTTTGCCGACCAGACAAATTACTTTGTACTCGCCATCGGCCAAACCTTTAAACAAAGCTGTTCCATCATTAGAAGTTTGTTCTTTTACCTGTTTCCATTTACCATGAGGAGCTTTACAAATAGGGGAACGGTTTGGAATTTGATTCTTAAATAAACGAAAGGTATAGGCTGGAATCTTTTTTAGTTTGTCAGTTGTACAACCTTTAAAACCTTCTACGCCTTCCTGATCAGAGTGTACGATTAAATCTTTTCCTTCAAAAGAAAGATGAATTTCTGCTTTTGCAGATAGGATGAATAGGGACATAATGATCCCTGTTAAAATGATTGTTCTAGTTTTCATTTTAATGTATTTAATAGTTAAAAAAATAATTATGGAAGCACTTTAGAAGAGACCTC
>CAYXQH010000289.1:0-7557 GCA_964467425.1 uncultured Saprospiraceae bacterium | reverse complement strand
GAGGGAAATACCTCTTTTGCTTTCAATACCATTATAAACGCAAGAATTCTTGGTTCAGTATAAATTTTAGAAAAAACATACCATGTTAGAACAATTAGATATCGCCAATGTACTTTTTTTAGATGTCGAAACCGTTTCAGGTGTTTCCAGTTATGATGATTTAAATCCAGCTTTTAAAAAGCTTTGGGCTTTAAAAAGTAAACAAATACTTCGCCAATACGATGAGGATTTAGAAGAGGAAACGGTACGTAGTTTATACCCTGAAAAGGCAGGTATTTTTGCGGAGTTTGGAAAAATTGTTTGTATTTCTGTGGGAATAGTCGTGCGTGATCCATCTACTAAAGATTTAAGTGTACGCCTGAAATCTTTTGCAAGCGATGATGAAAAAGCATTATTAACCTCTTTTGCTGAATTAGTAGATAAGTATTATAACAATCCAAATAAACATTTCTTTTGTGGTCATAATATCCGAGAGTTTGATATTCCGTATATCTGTCGAAGGATGGTCATCCATCAAATGAAGCTGCCCAATACGTTGGATGTTAGTGGAAAGAAACCCTGGGAAACCAAATATTTTCTGGATACGCTGGAGTTATGGAAATTTGGAGATTATAAACATTACACTTCTTTAAACTTGCTGACCCATTTGTTTGGCATTCCATCTCCTAAAGATGATATTGATGGTAGCGAAGTCGGCACCGCTTATTGGAATGATCAGGATTTAGAACGCATTTGTGTTTATTGTGAAAAAGATGTACTCGCCGTTGTTCAACTTTTACTAAAATACATGCGACAACCTTTGTTAGAGGATAAACAAATCAATCATGTAGAATTAGCGCTTTTGTAGGCTTGCTAATTCGATTTTATTATTTTTTGAGTGCTGATCAATGTTGGACCGTCATAAATAGAGAGCAAATACATTCCTGCTGAAAAATCTGCTGTATTAATTTTAGTTGCCTCATTTGAAGAAGCATTATAGTCTAATTTTTGCTGCCCCAGACTATTAAAAATCACAATCCTAAAGTTTTTGTAATCCAGTGATTTAATACCTATTTCTAAATATTGGCCAAAAGGATTCGGATAAATATTGATCTTGGTTTCTAGGTCAATTTCTACAATTGGATTTAGCACATCTATGGAATCACAATTATAAATACCATCCCCGATTATATATTCATCGTCAACAGAAAAACATTCTAAATAGCAAAAATTGCCCTCCACAAACTCCTCTGTTAATGGGGCAAATAAAGTTACATTAGTTCCAATGCCTTCAATAAAAGAATAATTTTGGGGTCCTGAAAGCTGAGGGTGATATCTCTTTCTATAAATACCATCATTATATTGAATAGAATCAATATTGCTTATGACAACGGGTTTATTATTTCCACCTAGAAAAACAGTATCACCGACCATCATATCAAAGTCATAGAGCAGTATTTCTTCATTGAAAGGCAAAGCGTTGTCAAGAATAGGTTCAATACACCTAATATCGAAAAGATCTGGTATAAGCCGTCTAAAGTAAACTTTTTTTGCAACGGTATCCTGACGCATTACACCAATTAATTTAGGAGCTTCCTGAATGTTATTGGCGTTTTCTTCTACTATAAGGGTGTCCGGTGTTTCATTCACATATATTGAATACGACCAAGTTCTTCGTTGTAAAATCTGTTTATATTCAATCCCGTCAATAATAGTATCACCTTTCATCTCATGCACAAAACCGGATTCTTGAGAGGTTGAAGAAGGGGGCGAGCCATTATAAAAATCAATTCTTTCGCTCCATTTTGCAGTAGTACTTGGTAGTGGAATGAACTGACCAATTAGGAATTGTCCTATCAACATTAAAGCACTTATAAGGAGGGGCGTTTTCATTTTTAATGTTTTTCGTTTAATAAATTGAAACGGAAAAATATTGTTTGAATCTAATATAGGAAAAAGAAATAATGCAGAAAGCAGAGATTGAAATTGAGTAGTTTATCTTACAAAAAAGACCTTCCTTTATAAAATCGGGTTTTATTCTTTTCCTTTCCTAATTCTTATGTACTTTTGCCAAATGAAACATCTTATAGCTCCTTCAGTTCTTGCTGCTGATTTTACGAATCTTGCTAAAGATTTGGAAATGGTTAATAATAGTGAAGCAGATTGGCTTCATGTCGATATTATGGATGGTCGATTCGTTCCAAATATTTCCTTTGGGATGAACATTGTTAAAGCGATGAATTCGGTCTGTACTAAACCATTAGACGTTCATTTAATGATCGTTGAGCCTGAAAAATATATCGAACAATTCAGAGAGGCAGGAGCTGATGTCATTACTGTTCATTATGAAGCTTGTCCTCATCTTCATCGGACTATTCAACAAATCAAAGCAACTGGTGCTAAAGCTGGCGTTGCATTAAATCCACATACGCCTGTAAATGTGTTGGAGGATGTTCTGGAAAATTTAGATATGGTGTGTATTATGTCTGTGAACCCGGGCTATGGGGGACAAAAGTTTATCTATCAAACCTTGCCAAAAGTTCAGAAGTTGTCAGATATGATCACGGTTCGAAACTTGAAAACTTTGATTGAGATCGATGGAGGCGTTGGACTTCAAAATGCTGAAGCGCTACTCAAAGCAGGTGCTCGAGTTTTGGTAGCTGGCAGTGCTGTGTTTAAAGCAGAGAACCCTTCTGATGTTATTTCTCGTATGAAAAGAATAGGAGAGGACACTTTGACTGTTTAACACCAATACGCTAAGTGGTATGATGTTCGTTTTTAAACAGTATTGTCGTTCAGACTCTATTGAATATGATTAAAATTATTGAATTTCGTTCAGCAGAACCGATTAGTTTAAAAACTGAAACCCTTTTCATGAAACATATTTTTACTATCCTTTTTATAAGTCTGGGATTTTTTACTGCCTCAATGGGGCAATCTACAGATCATGCAATCATTTTTGGAAAAATCACAGATGCTGTTTCTGGTGCACCGATTGATTTTGCAACTATTTATATAAAAGGAACCAACACGGCAACAGAATCTGATATCAATGGAGAGTATGTAATTAAAGTTCCAGCTTATGAACGGGCAACGATTGTTTTCTCAAGAATCGGATACAAAGAAGGAAGCGCCAGAGTAAGTTCTCTGAGTAATGGGGCCCGCCGAAAAATAGACGTTCAATTGGCTAGCTCCGAATCAAATATCGAAGTCGTCGTTACAGAAAGCAGAATCCAAGAAGGTGGAATGATTAAAGAAGATGTTGTTGCTTTAAAGTTATTACCGACTACCTCTGGAAACTTTGAAAGTGTTTTGCCACATATTGCTTTAGGAACAAGTAGCGGAACAGGAGGAGAGCTAAGTTCCCAATACAATGTACGGGGTGGAAATTATGATGAAAATCTGGTGTATGTCAATGATTTTGAAATCTATCGACCTCAACTCGTTCGGGCTGGACAACAAGAAGGTTTGACTTTTCCCAACATTGATTTGATTCGGGATTTGTCTTTCTCATCAGGTGGATTCGAAGCCAAATATGGAGATAAACTTTCTTCGGTTTTAGATATAAAATATAAACGTCCTGACTCACTTCGTTCTTCTATTGGCTTGAGTTTCTTAGGTGGTTCTGCTCATGTAGAAGGTAGTTTTACACCTTCTAAAAAAGACTCCTACAAAAAGTTGCGTTATCTTTTTGGAGCGCGTTATAAGACAACAAGATATTTGCTAGGTACTTTAGATGTAAGAGGCGAATATTCACCAAATTTTGGTGATGTTCAGGGGTATATTACGTATGATTTAAATAGAAACTGGCAGCTCGGGGTCATTGGTAATTATAATCGTGCAGAGTATCAATTTATTCCTTCTACCAGAAATACAGCACTTGGATTAATTGATTTTGCACTAGAGCTTTTCACGGTTTTTGATGGACAAGAAATTGATGACTTTACGACCTTTATGACTGGCGCTTCATTGACCTATCTTCCGGACCGTGAACGAAATCCAATCTACATGAAGTTCTTAGCGTCAACTTATCAAAGTAATGAAAATGAGCGTTTCGATATCATTGGCCGCTACTTGTTAGGACAAATTGAATCTGGTCTGGGGAGTGATGATTTCGGAGAAGTCGTGGCTGTTCTCGGTACAGGAACACAACAGCAGTTTGTCCGAAATTTCCTGACATCAAATGTAACGAATGCAGAATATAAGGGAGGCTTGGAATTGCAAATGGAGCATGATGATATTGAAAAAACAAGCAGTCATTTTTTACAATGGAGTGTTAAGTATCAACACGAAAGTATTGTTGATCGACTCAATGAATGGGAGCGATTGGACAGCGCCGGTTATTCCTTAAATTATGACACGACGCAATTGCAAATCAGACAAGTTTTAAAAACGCGGAATGAACTAACTTCCAATAGAATAAGTGCCTATTTTCAAGATACTTATACTATGCAGGATACTGTAAAAGAAATGAAATTGACGGTAGGTGTTCGAGCACAATATTGGGACTTGAATAAGGAGCTTATCGTTTCACCACGTGCACAGCTTTTATATAAGCCATTGAACTGGGAACAGGATATCTCTATGCGTTTTGCAAGCGGCCTTTATTTTCAATCCCCTTTTTATAGAGAGTTAAGAAACCTCCAGGGGGTCGTTAATACAGATGTTCTGTCTCAAAAATCAGTACATTTGGTTGGCGGATTGACCTGGGATTTTTATGGTGGAAGACAAAATCCAAAGAAATTCAGGCTGATAGCCGAAGCCTATTATAAATATTTATGGGATGTAGTTTCCTATGATATTGACAATGTTCGAATTCGGTATTCGGGAGAAAACGATGCAACGGGTTATGTTACAGGATTAGATTTAAGGTTAAACGGAGAGTTTGTTCCTGGAGAAGAATCATGGATTAATTTATCTTTTCTTAGAGCAAGGGAAAGACTGACTGGTATTCAGCATTTAAAAAGAGAAATAGGTGACCCAGAAGCTGAAGAAGTAAATGATGTTCCGAGACCAACAGATCAGTTTATGACCTTTTCAACCTTTTTTCAGGATAAGTTGCCACGGAATGAAAACATCAAAATGCATTTGAATTTTACAGTCGGAACAGGTTTGTCATATGGGCTGTTAGGAAATAACAGAATATTTAGAAATACGTTTAGGTTTCCAGCTTATCATCGGGTGGATATTGGCTTCTCTATTCAGCTGTGGGATGAGGAACGACGGGCAAGAAGACCGAGCCATCCACTTAAGTTTTCCAGAAGCACCTGGCTTAGTTTAGAGATTTTTAATTTAATGAAAGTTTCAAATGTGGCTTCCAATACCTGGATCAAAGCAATTAATAATACACAATATGCTATCCCTAATTTCTTAACTTCGAGAAGGGTGAATCTTAGATTGAAAATGGACTTTTAAATCTCAATCTCACATCATGGAAAATAAAAAGAAAAAACTTTTCGGCCCCATCGAACTTTTTGCTTTTATCGCAACGGTGGGTGTTTTAGGCTTTTTAGCATTTAAAGGTGGTGGCGGTAGTATTATGGAGCGAACAGAACATGTAGAAATTACCGATAACCCTAGAACAGTAGGAGGGCCAAAGAAAAAAAGAGAATACTATCCGACAGATGATGAAAGTGTGGAAATGATTTTACAACAAATCGCTGATCAGTATGGGAATGGTTCGACGAGCAGCTGGAAGACGCAAAAAAAACTAAAAGAAGCGGGGATGACAGAGGATGAGGTAGAGTTTTTAGAAGAAGTAAAAGAACAAAAGAAAACAGAGAACCCTTCCAAATCTGTTGATTGGTTTGCCGTTTTGAGATCTTCACATAAAACGTATTCTAAAGTCAAGTCTGTTTTTGAAAAAGCTGGTATTGATGTTGAAAAAGCCGGAGGCGATGTGACATCCAAATTAGCAAATGAAGTAGCGGCAAGGACTTTCTATTCTAAAATGGAAGAAATGTTCGATATTTCTAAAGAAGACTCCAAAGCATTTGCAAAAAAAGGCGAACAAGCTTTAAGTGATTGGGCACGATTTGTGGAAGAAAAAAGACAATAAAACTGCAGTTTTAGCAAATATATATATAGAATTTGTATTTATTCACTATTTTTGCAAAGCTATCCTGACTCTTGCTGGCATAGTATTTAATGTGATAACATAGTTTAAGAAGAAACACATTAAAATCCCCTGGTTGCCATTAGTATACATCCCGTTTCTAAACCTTTAGAATCATTGTTAAATTATGAAGTTCAACCCATTGTTGTTGACTATTACTTTTTTTGTAGTAGCAACGTTAAGCCCTTTTGCGGCAAAAAGCCAGAAGACATTAGTTCAAGATAAAGCTGTTGTCCAACAACTTTATGATCATGATCATTCAAAATGTGGTATTGATATAGTCACGGAACGACTTGCACAAGAAAATCCCGCGTATGCTCGGGAAGTTCAGGAATTCAAAAACCATGTAGTTCCAGCCCTTTCAAAAACTTCCTCTGATCGTTCAGTCGCTCCAATCATTTATATTCCAATAGTGGTGCATGTTATTCATAATGGAGAACCTGTTGGTACCGGAGCTAATTTGTCAGAAGAACGTATTCTAGCACAATTAGAAGTGCTGAATCTTGATATGTCAGCAATGAATTCTAATTATAATGATACGCCAACTCAGTGGCAGGATGATATAGGAAATCCCGAAGTGCAATTTTGTATGGCAATCTTAGATCCTGATGGAAATCCAACGAATGGGATCACCAGACATGATATTGAAGTGACCGGGACGAATTCAAATAATAGTAATATTGAAGATGAAATAAAGCCTGCAACTTGGTGGGATTCTGATGAATACTATAATATTTATGTTGTAGGAATTCCTGGAACGACTGCTGGAGGAGGAACGACTGGCTATGCTTATTATCCAACGAATGGGGTAATTGGAACAGCTCTGGATGGTTCGGTGGTTGATTATAATTGGTTTGGTGGACCTGGGTTCGGTCAATCTGGTTATGGTACGCTAACCCATGAAACTGGACACTATTTGGGACTTCCTCATCCATTTGATGATGAAGATTGTGCAGCAGATGATAATATTGATGATACACCAAATGTTGATGCACCTACTTCAAATTATAATCCTGGATTGAATTGTAGTCCTGGAAATTTTCCGACTGGACCAATGAGTTGTGGGAATGAACACATGTATGTCAATTTTATGGATTATGTAAATGATGACGATTGCTCAACATCATTTACCAATGATCAAATTAGTGTAATGCGTGCTGTGTTGGAAGGCACCCCCGTACCACCACCATTTAATTATGGAAGCCGTTTACCTTTGACACAAAATGCTACAACAGTGTGTAGCTTTTTTGATAATGATGCAGGAATTTCTGGAGTGACAAATCCGACGACCAATATATGTGGAGCTGGGACAGTGACGCCAGTTGTTACTTTACAGAACTTTGGAGAATTGGATTTAACGACTGTAACGATTAGTTATCAAATTAATGGAGGAACTCCGGTTGATTTTATTTGGATTGATAATATTGGTACTGGTGAAACACAGTCTGTCACTTTAAATCCTT
>CAYXQH010000288.1:0-7568 GCA_964467425.1 uncultured Saprospiraceae bacterium | reverse complement strand
AAAATCCGAGATCTCGAACGGATGTCCGGAATTAAGTTTTCAAAAGAACTTATTCCAAGTGGAAGAGACATTTGTAAAACACAATTGTTTTCCCTAATCGATAAAATTGAAAAGGTAGAAGTCAACGAGGCTCAGATTGAACCTTTCATGGAAGACATCTATACAAAGTTAGAATCTTTAAGTCGAGAGGATCTTATCAAGCATTTCGTTTCAGCTGAGTTTAATCGATTTTTGGATTATTATAAAAATGCAAGAGATATAAATGTTCAAGAACGTTCGAGAAGAGATAGAGACTATGGTAGAGATGGCGATAGAAGAGAGCGTAGAAACAGAGAAGACAGAAGACGAACACCATTAACACGTATATATATTAATGCTGGTTCTAGTAATGGGCTTAATCCAAAACGATTAATTGGATTGATCAATCATGGCCTAGATTCTAGTAAGGCTACTATTGGAAAAATTGAGATATTAAAGACTTCTTCCTTTTTTGAAATAGAATCTAATGTAGCGGAACGTTTAATTAAGATTTTAAGAGGTCAGAAGTTTGAAGGCATTTCATTAATGCTGGATATCTCCAATGAAAAGTCTTCGTCTCGTTCTTATAAAGGAAGATCCTCCAAACATCGAGGTGGTGGAAACTATAATAGAGGTGGAGATAAGAGTAGACGTAATAGTAAAAGAAGTAAAAGAAGATTCTAAAAGAGTATTATTATATAATTTCGTTTTTCTATATAAAAGGATTTGGTTGTAAAAAAGAAGCAATCGAATCCTTTTTTATTGAATTTATTTCAGTTTTATATTAAAAATCATAAAATCCAAGCCCTAAATCTACTAATGCAAATGCACCAATCATGGTTTTGTGACCTTCAAGCCTTTCAAAAACATAGTAAAAGTCAATGAATTCAACACTTCTTTATTTTTTCTGTTGAATTTGGTTTTTGGCACACTACTTGCAAGTATCTAAATATCCTTCCGAAATTATCCTCCCATATTTTATAATCATTATTTACAACGAAATACCATGTTTACTTCCATTAAAAATCTAATCTCTCTTTTCCTTATTTCTTTTGTTACTTTTTCTGTATCAGCTCAAATTTCTTCAACTTGTTCAGATGATGCTTCATTTTGCGAAGGCTTAAAGACCTTTAAGAATGGCGACACCTACGATGGTGAAATGACTTTTGGTACTCCAAACGGAAAAGGATTAATGAAATTTAAAAACGGAAATGAGTACTTAGGTACTTTCAAAGAAGGAAAAATGCACGGAGCAGGTGTTATCATTTTAGCGAATGGTGATTCTTATGAAGGGAATTGGAAAGACGGTGAAGCAAACGGTTTTGGTACTTCTAAAAAAATCAACGGAAGTAGCTTTACTGGAACATTCGAAAAAGGAATGCGTCATGGAGCAGGTTTCGTAACCTGGGAAAATGGTGACTCTTTAATCGGAACATGGAATGATGATCGATTAGAAGGAGATGCTACCTTTAAATTTGCAAATAGCGACGTTTTGGAAACAAAATGGCAAGGTGGAAACATGAACGTGAAATCTATTTATAAAAATAACAACGGACAATTAGAAGGAAGTATGAATACCATTTATATGATGGCCACTTTGGAAAATGATTTTTCTACAGATAAAGATGCTATCCATGGTAACCTTCAAACTGTTTGGATCTCAGCAGCAATGGAATTCAAAGCAAATCAAAACTTTGATTTATCTACTAGCTTTTTAATGGCTGCTTTAAAATATGGTCCAGCAGATAACGAAAGAGAAACAATAATCGTTGAGCAACTAAAAGAAATTGATAACCGTGATAATAGCGGTTGGGCTCAACTTTCAAAATAAATTTTATCACTGAAGCTTTCCTTACAAGGAAATTCAAGCGTCTGTATTTTCATTGAAAAATACAGACGCTTTTTTTTATGCACTACTTTAATACTTGCAATAGTAAGTTCTTCTTTTTTGGATTTTCACTATCTTGAAAAATGCCAGAAATATCAGATAAAACAAGGTGGTTTGAAATCAGTGCAGTTATTTTGACTGGTCTTGGTAAATTCGTTTTTATGGATTATCTGGATTGGCGTTTATTTTATATTTCTGCAGCTTGTCTTTTTTGGTTGTTTTATATTATAAAAAGATACAAAGAACAAGCTGGGATTTTAGCGTACTGGGGATTTACTAAAAAATATTCGAAAGAGACTTTTCTAATTATTTTACCTTTTGGTTTAATAGCCATGATTTTGTTTTTTATTATCGGTCATTACCGATCTACAAATATTTTAAGCTGGCATATTATTCCTTTACTTATTCTGTATCCAATTTGGGGAACGATACAGCAATTCATTATAATCGCGCTCTAAGCAGGAAATCTAAAGGATCTCAAAAACAAAAACTTTGCGCCCTCTATTATTATCCTAATTACCGCACTTGTTTTCTCTATCGTCCACTACCCTTTCTATCTATTAATCATTGGGACTTTTTTATTAGCGATTCTTTATACAATCGTTTATTTAAAGAAGAAAAATCTTTATATCTTGGGAATCTTCCATGGATGGCTTGGAGCCTTTTTCTTTTATACCGTTTTAGAAAGAGATCCATTCCTCGAAGTCTTTGGTAGTTTCTTGAATTAAACCATCATTTTCCATACAAATCGAACATTGTTTTATGAAGTCTCCCCTCTTTTTCATCTTCTTCTTTTTCACCATTACAACCTTTGGTCAGGAGGTCATTGAGCCTTGCAAATTTGGTCAGCCTTTGTTGGATGCCTTACAAGCACAGTACACACCAAATACCCTAGGATATGGGCCTGCAAGAGATATTCTTTATTCAGAGATTGACAATAATGGTGTTATGTTATCTGGTATCTATACAGGCTTCACGGTAAGCCTTGAGCCTGGGGCAGATCCTAGCGTTTCAGCTTTTGATCAAGGGATTAATGCCGAGCATGTATATCCGCGATCTTTGGGTGCAGAAGACGAACCTATGAGGAGCGACATGCATAACATCTTTCCTTCCAGAGTAAATGTAAATCAAACCCGCGGCAATTGTCCTTATGCTGAAATCGAAGATAACGATACGGAAAATTGGTATTATTTGGATATAAACAGCAATAGTATTCCTTTAGTTGATATTGAAAAGTATAGCGAGAAAGATCAGGAAGATTGTTTTTTCGAACCAAGAGAAGAAGTGAAAGGAAATATTGCAAGAGCTATGTTTTACTTTTACGGTATTTATCAAGACATTGCAGATGCAGAAGATCCGAACTTTTTGTCTGCTCAAAAAGAGGTCCTTTACCTTTGGCACTTGCAAGACCCCGTTGATCAAATCGAACGCAACAGAGATAGCCTTATCGCTTTACAACAAGGAAAACATAATCCATTTATACGTGATAGTTCTTTAGTTCGAAGAGCTTATTTTGAAGCAGACGCTTCTTATCCTGAAGGTGATCCAAATTGTTTTGGTGCGACCACTTCAACCGATGAACTCAAACCCAATCCATGGGTCTACATTCGTTCTAATTTTGTACAGGATCAAATTACTATAATAAGTACGCGCCCTCAAGGAACCATAAACCTTTTTAATTTTCAGGGGCAGTTGGTATTACGTTCTACGTTAAACTATGAATCAACGATTGATCTTAGTTCTATTGGGACAGGAGTTTACATATTACATGTACAATCTGAAGGTCACCACCAATCCTTTAAGGTTTTTAAAAAATAAATTTTATTGCTAAATTTAGGAGAACTCAAATAGCATAATGAACTATAAATAATGGGAAAAAAATGTCTCATAGTAGAAGGAGGAGGTTTTAAAACTGGATTTACAGCTGGTATTTTAGATGCCTTTATCATGAGCAATTATAAACCATTCAATCAATACATCGGTATTTCTGGTGGGTGTACTGCTCTTTCCTATTATTTAAGTGAACAATATCGTTTTTGTATTTCTGCGATTAAGCTCTTGGCTCAAGATGAATCTTTTACGGATTTTAAAAGAACCTTTGGTCAAAAAGGCTATATGGATATTGATTTTATTGCAAACGTGGCGCAAGAAAAAGTGCCTCTTAATCTTGAAAAAGCAATCAGTGGCTTACGGGATGCATCCTTACATTTTGTAGCCACAAACCGAGAAACCGGCAATGCAGAATACTTAGAACCGACCCTTGTAAATTGGATAGATACGGTGATTGCATCAAGCACTCTTCCCTTTGTAACAAAAGGAAAACATTTTGTAAATGGTATCGAATATTTTGACGGAGGCTGGAGTGATGCTATTCCTGTTAAATGGGCTTACGAGCAAGGAGCTTCTGAAATTTTAATTTTACGTACCTGGCCGGAAGGTACTCGTTCCACTCAAAGCTGGTCCGATTACTTTGGAAGCGTTTATTTTAGTTCTTCACCTACTTTAAAAAAGGTATTTGAAGAATCGTATAAAAAGTATAATGAAAGCGTAGACTTTATTGAATCCCATCCTTCCGAAGTTGTCATCGAACAAATTACTCCAACTAAATTATTGAAGAGTAGCACCTATGGCTATAGTAAAAACACCATAATGAATGATTATAGATATGGCGTGGATAAAGGTTTAAATTTTGTTCACAACAAAAAAGCAGCAGTATAAAAACTAAAATCGAACTCATGGAAAACCAAGTTTTAGACGATGAATTATTTAATGAATTTGGATCTCAAGACATAGAGACTGTTCAGGAAATCAACAATTTAAAAAACCGGCTCAACGATGATATCATTAATGTAAGATATGCTCGAAACGCATTAGCAGTGTTAGCAGTTCTTACTTTTTTAGGAACGCTCCTTGGTATGTTCTATTACAATTTTGGTACGTATGATGCATTGATTGAAGGTTTCATTACCATAAGCATCTATATTGGATGTATTATTGGAATTAGATACAATGCCAGAGCTTCCATACTTACTGCCTTAATATTTTATGTATTGCTTTGGCTTGTTTATATTCTAATCTCTCCAGCCTATATAATAAAAGGTATAATTTTAAAAGCTGTCATCATTTACTTTTTAGCTAAAGGACTAAACAGTGCTATAAAACTTAATAGAGGATTAAATAAATTACGAACGCTAGGAGTTCCAATGGAAGAAATCACAAATGCAAAAAAGCTAGAACGATTACCAAGAACCTTTACGAATGCAAGCGCAAATAAATAGTTTTCAATTAAAATACTAATTCGATGGAAAGAATCTATACGCATCAATTTTTATTACTCTTTTTGATCACGGTTTGTTCTTTATCCTGTTCTGAAATGCCCGCCTCAGAAGAGAAGGAATTGGGTCCTCCGAATATTCTATTTATTATGTCAGACGATCATGCTTATCAGGCAATCAGTGCGTATGACAAAAGACTCATTCAAACTCCGAATATCGATCGGATCGCAAAAGAAGGAATGCTGTTCACCAATGCTTGCGTTACCAATTCAATTTGTGCCCCTTCACGAGCAACCATCCTTACTGGTAAGCATAATCATATCAACGGAAAAATTGACAACCATTTTCCATTTGATACCACGCAAATCACTTTTCCTCAAATTTTCCAAAACAATGGCTATCAAACGGCAATGTTTGGAAAGCTCCATTTTGGAAATAATCCAAAAGGTGTAGATGAATTTAAAATTCTACCGGGTCAGGGAAGTTATATAAATCCGAAGTTCATTACCAATGATGGTGATACAACTTTTACAGGTTATGTTACTGATGTGATTACTAATTTAACCTTAGATTGGTTTCAAGAAAGAAGAGATCCTGACAAGCCCTTTATGGCGATGTATCTGCACAAAGCTCCGCATCGTCCGTGGTGGCCAAGACCAGATAAGTTTGCAGAATTCACTAAAAAAGAATTTCCTGAACCTCCTACCCTTTTTGATGATTATAAAAACAGAGGTTCTGCAGCAAAGACCGCTGAAATGAATTTGCTTACACATATGATGTATAGCCATGACAGTAAAATATATCCGGAAACTTTAGAAGAAATGGGCGATGCTGTTTCTCCAACTGTAAAGGAATACAAGAATAGTTTTTACGGACCATATGGACGTTCTAACGAAAAACAAAAAGCCGCTTATAAACCAGTTTTGGATTCGATCAATAATTTTTTTAGAGCCAACTGGCCAACAATGACGGATGAGCAAAAAATGAAATGGAAGTATCAGCGTTATATGCAGGATTACTTAGCTTGTATTTCTTCAGTAGATGATAACATCGGACGAGTACTCGACTATTTGGATGAAAGTGGCTTAGCGGAAAACACTATCGTAATTTATACCTCAGATCAGGGGTTCTATCTTGGTGAACATGGATGGTTTGACAAACGATTTATTTATGATGAATCGTTTAAAACGCCCTTGATGATACGCTGGCCAAATCACATCAAAGCTGGCAGTGTGGAAAATGAAATGGTTCAAAACTTAGATTTTGCGCAAACTTTTTTAGATGCTGCAGGTATCAAGGCGCCATCAGATATGCAGGGTGAAAGCCTGATGCCATTACTTAAAGGAGAAAAAGAAAGCTGGGATAGAGAAGCCGTTTATTATCATTACTACGAGTATCCAAGTGTCCATATGGTCAAACGCCATTATGGGATTGTTACTAAAGAATATAAGCTTGCGCATTTTTATTATGATGTGGACGAATGGGAATTATACGATCGTTTAAAAGATCCCAATGAAATGAAAAATGTATACGATGATCCAGCTTATTCAGCAACGATCACTAAGCTCAAAAGCGAACTGGAAGAGTTACGTGTCAAATACAAAGATTCTCCAGGCTTGGATAAAAAGTATATTGAGATGTACAATAAGTAAATAAAAGCATGAAAGATATCGATCGGAAATATTGGAGCGTCGCAGAAAAATTTACTGCGCAGACCATAAAAGATGATCGAGTAATAGGGGTATTGATTTGTGGCTCTCTAATCCATTCAGCCTTAAGCAAAAACTCTGATATAGATATTGTAATTATACTAGATAAAAGTTGTGATTTTAGAGAACGAGGAAATACCTGGATCGATAATATTGAGGTGGAGTATTTTAAAAACCCTCCTCAACAGATCAGAAGTTATTTTAAAAAAGAAATAAAAAGTCCACACACTGCAAACATGTTGGCTACTGGAAAACTAGTATACGGAGACGCCTCTGTTGTTTTAGAACTAATTGAAGAAGCAAAAACAATTATCAAAAAAGGCCCTTCTGAAATTAAACCAGTTGAACTAAAACTCGCCCAATATTTTATCGATGATAAAATCAAAGACCTTGAAGATGTTATAAACGAGGAAAATCCTATAGCTAAAACGCTTTTAAAATTTGATATCCTAAATTATGCTATCGATACTTTCTGTAAAATAAATCGTGTTTGGAGAGCGAAAGACAAAGACTTGAAAAATCAACTGATTGCTCTTGACAAAAACTTTGCAGATCTAATTCAAAATGAAATCAATAAAAAATGGGATCAAAACTCCGTCAAAGATCTCAGAATCAAATTAGGGCAACTCACCCAAGGTGAACGACCTAAAGAATGGACATTAAAATCTGACCTTGATC
>CAYXQH010000287.1:0-7568 GCA_964467425.1 uncultured Saprospiraceae bacterium | reverse complement strand
TAGTAAATGTTTCTCCTTCAATTCCAACTGATGTTGTCGAAAAGGTAGAAAAAAAGCCTTTCGAAAAATCTACCGTAGAGCGCGTTGAAACCTTTAAAACGCAAAGTATTGCCAAAGCAAGAGCTCTTTCAGCTAAAACAGGAAGATATGTTTTAATAAAATTTAGTGCTGATTGGTGTGTCACTTGTAAATTGATGGAGTCAACGGCAATGAAAGATGAAAAAGTACTCCAATTATTGAAAGAGAAATATGTAGTACTCAATGTGAATGTTGATCGAGGAGAGGGGCCAAACATAAAAGAAGAGTTTTACATTGAAAAATTACCGACGTTGATTGTGCTAGATGAGCTAGGCAATCAAATGAAACGAGAGGAAAAAGCTTTAGGAACGGTAAAATTAATTGAAATGCTAGAATCAGCAGGACAGTATATTTATTTAAAAGACGAGCTTACTGTTCAAAATGAGGAAGTAGATAGAGTAGGAGAGCGTTAGGTCTATTCTTACGGATTAAATCTTTTTTTTAAAAGATTCATTTATAATAGTTCAACGGTTATTGTAATTAGAGAGGTATTTCATCCGAAATGCCTCTTTTTTTAATTCTCTTCTTCTGGAGGAATTTCCATGTTTTCTATATACTCTAAAAGGGATTCTAATTGCCAGGCATCATCAATATGATGCGATCCAATGGAGGTTCTTCGAAGTGCAGTCAGGTAACCACCACTGTCTAAAGCTTTCCCTAAATCATTAGCAATGGAGCGAATATACGTTCCTTTACTACACTTAATTTTAAAATCAAGGTAAGGTAGCTCATTGAACTGAGTATCAAATGAATAGATGTGAACCGGGCGAGGTTTAATCTCTACAAATTTGCCTTTTCGAGCTTCTTTATACAATCGCTCCCCATCCACCTTAATGGCGGAATACATGGGAGGTATCTGCTCAATGTCACCGATAAAAGCCGTTTTAGTTTTATTGATCAATGCTTCGTTGATATGCTCGATAGGAAAGGTCGCATCCTCTTTCATTTCCGCATCAAAACAAGGCGTTGTAGCACCTAACTTGATGGTTCCGGTATATTCTTTCTCGAGTCCTTGAAGGTCGTTGAGCTTTTTAGTAAATCTACCCGTACAGATGATCAGCAAGCCAGTAGCCAAAGGATCAAGGGTACCAGCATGGCCAACTTTGATTTTGCGAACACCTAGCTTGTGTTTGAGCTTATATCGAATTTTGTTGACGACATCAAAAGACGTCCAGGTCTTTGGCTTGTCTACAAGCAATAGAGCTCCTTCTTTAAAATTGTATTGGATATTTGAAAAATTAGAATGCATTAAATTATCGGGTAAATACGCCCATTCCAAAAAGAATTGCGATAATAGCGACTACAAAACAATAGTAAGCAAAGTAGGATAACTTGCTGTTTTTCACTAGTTTAATCATCCAGGTGCAAGCGACTAAGCCTGTTAGAAACGCTGCGATAAAACCAAAACTCAATGGAATTAATATGTCTGAAGAATAAACGATTTCGCCACTCATTAGATCTTTAGCGATTTTTCCAAAAATTAAAGGAACGACCATTAAAAAGGAAAATCGGGCAGCTCGCTCTCGATCAATACCTAATAATACAGAGGTAGAAATGGTAGCTCCTGATCTGGAAATCCCTGGAAGAATAGCGATAGCTTGAGAAATACCAATGATCAAAGCATTTGGAAAGCTTACTGTTTTATTCGTGTTTTTAGCGCGATCTGCTAAGAAGAGCAAGAAACCTGTTATAATCAACATAAAACCAACTAAGGTGATCTGACTATCAAAAAGGGTTTCCATCTGATCTTCAAATAATACACCCACTAAGGCAGCTGGAATCATCGAAAGAATGATTTTCAATGAAAATATCGTCTGCTCATTCCATTTGAATTGGAATAAGCCTTTGAGTATTTCCATAATATCTTTTCGGAAAACAATAATCGTACTCAAGGCTGTTGCACCGTGTAACATGACCGACATCAACATACTGGCTTCAGGTACACTGTCATCGTTTAAAAAAAACTTTGCCAGCTCAAGATGGCCACTACTACTTACAGGTAAAAATTCAGTCAGCCCTTGGATGATTCCAAGAACGATTGCGTTAATAATGTCTCCCATCGATTATAGATTCTTATTAATAGCAGGTTGCTTTTTGAAAATTGCGAAAATAAGGCATACAAGTCCTGCTAGTATCAGAAATGGAGCCAAAACTATTCGTCGGAAACCATAAATGATATCTTCATCCCAAGTATTAGGATCTGGCATGTGGCCACCAAGCATTAATATAAATCCAATTGCCATCAAAAGTATACCAGCAATCATTAAGATATAATTTTGCGTTCCGAACAACATAGGCTCAGAAGGCTTCTTTTTATTCCCTGGTTTTGAACGGGATACCGTTGGGGCAATAGTCGATTTTACTTTGACTGGAGCCTTTTTAACTGTGGAGACAACTTTTTTCTTCTTAGTTGTTTTTTTAGCCATTATAAATTTCAGTTTTTTATTTTCTACAGTACAATTACAGAATGGTTCATTTTTAAACAAATTCGTTTAATAAAGATCATCCAATCTCATGCGAAGATACTTGTTCACAATGTAATATGTGCTTAAACAGGTAATTAAAATTCCAAGTATAATTATTCCACCGAATAAAATGCTAATTAAAAAAGGATCGACCAGATTTGCCAATTCCAGCATATTATTTTTAATAAAAAAGAGGACCCCAACCAGCATAAAAATGGCAATTAAAGCACTGATAAAACCATTTCTAAAACTTTTTAATAAAAACGGTCGACTGATGAAACGCCATGAAGCACCAACTAATTCCATGTTTTTTATCAAAAATCGATTGGAATAAAGTGCCAGTTTTATAGTGTTGTGAATAAGTGTAATAGCCACAAAAATAAACAGGATGCCTATAATTAAAGCGATATAACCAATATTCTGAATATTATTTTCCATTTCATCAGCCAGTCCTTCCTGATAAAATACGTCATTGACGATAGGATTGTTTTTTAAAGCAGTACTTATTTTTGAAAGACTATCCGGATGCGAATGCTTGGCTTTAGTGCTAAAGTTTATGACATCGTATAGCGGATTTGCAAAACCCATTTCTGAGAAATCAGCCCCAAAATCTTCTGCTAAACTTTTTGCAGCAGCCTCTTTAGATAAAAATTGGACACTTTTTTTAATGGTATAACTCGAATTTTCAAGCTTTTCAAAAAGAGCAAGAAAGGAAGATTTTGGTGTATCCTGCTTAATTTCCACCATAATATTCATTTTCTCTTTATAAGAATTGATTAAACTTTGGCCATTCAAAAGGATCAAACCAAAGAAACCCAATAAAAAAAGAACTAAAGCTACTCCGATGATTGAATAGAAATAATTAGGCTTACTGCGCTTCGGAATATCCTTTGCTGAAAAATCCATATGGTAGAACAGGGTTTTGTAATAAGCGCAAATCTACTAAATAATATGCGTAATTTAACTGAAAAATAGCCTTTTAGCCCTTATGAAAGCCTTAATAATTGCTTAAATTTTAATTGCCAAAGCAATGAATGAAGAAGGCCTATCGTTTTGCTGTTGAAGGCTTTTTTAGATAAAATATTGCTTTGTATTAATAAAGCTCTTAATTTGTCGGGAGAATTAAACAATACCTTTATTGTGAAATCTACACACAAAAAGATGAAAAAACTGCTCGTAATCCTTTTTAATGTCCTTTTGGTAGCTAGTTTATCTGCTCAGGTGGAATTGGATAATCCTTCGTTTGAAGGCGAACCTGAAGATGCTACAATGCCAAGTGGTTGGTGGCAATGTAAACCAGGTACCACGCCAGATATTTTACCAGGATCCTGGGGTGTTTATAACGAACCTTCCGAAGGGGAAACCTTCATGGGGCTCATCACCAGACCCGATAAGACCTGGGAGAGTATTGGACAGCGATTAAGCAAGCCTTTTGATAAAGGGTCTTGTTATTCAACAAGTGTCGATCTGGCGCATTCCAAAACTTATACCGGCTATAATCAACCCATCAAATTACGGATATGGGCGGGTAAAAATCGTTGTGGGCGTGATCAATTGCTTTGGGAAAGCAAGGTGATTACCCATTCGCAATGGGAAACCTACAATTTCTTTTTTACCGCAAAGGGAACTTATAACTATATTATTTTTGAAGCTTATTTTCCAAACGATAAGGTGGTGCCTTACAAAGGGAATATTCTAATTGATAATGTGGAAGAGTTCGTCGTTTGTGAAAGAGCTTAGAATAAAACTTTCCAATGTTTCTTTTTCTTTAATTTTTGAATCTCTTCTCTACTCAGAAGGATACAGGTCGAAGCTAGTGCATCTGCGTCTGTACAGTTTTTTGCTATCACTGTTAATGAAGTTTGGTTTGAAGCTCCGTAGCCTGTTTTTGGGTTGATAATATGACTGTATAATTTTCCATTATATTCTAGATATTGAAAAGTTGAACCAGAAGTAGCGATGGCTTTGTTTTTCAGAATAAGTGATTCATTAGAGTTCGGTAAACGTATTTTCCAACCTTCTGTTTTTGGAGGTGGATTCGAAACCAAAATATCTCCTCCGCCTTCTACCAGAGCGATTTTGATACCTTCTTGCTTTAATATCTTCATAGCTTCATCTACTGCATAACCTTTTGCAATGCCGCCCAAATCAATACGCATTCCTTGTTTTTTTAATTTAATTTTTTTTGAAAACGGACTGATTATCAGGTTTTTATAATTGACTTTGAGTAAAGCTTGCTGAATTAGCAAAGTATCCGGAAATTCCTGCTGTCGAAAGGCTTTTCGCCATAGTTTACTTAAAGGACCAATCGTAATGTCAAAGTGCCCATTGGAACGTTTAGCCCATTTTTTTGATTGCTTTAAAACCCGATATAAATCCCTGCTTACCTTTATTTTTTGTAAAGATTCCTTCTTTCGAGTTAATAGACTGACTTCGCTTTCTGGCATATAATCGCTCATTATTTCATTGAGCTGTTTTATTCTGTTGAAAGCTTTTTGAGCAGCGAAATCTGCCCTTTGTTGATTTGTAGAATAGAGGATAATTTTAAAGGTAGTACCCATTTGAGGCTGCTCATATTCAAAACGATCCAATACTTGCGCAGCGGTATTCCAAGAACATACCAATATAAAAATGAGAATAGAAAAGATACGAGCAGCTACGATACTATCTGCGTTTATACTCCGTGCAACTCTGTGCATAATCCGTGTACCTCTGTGTCAAAAAAAGAGTTAAAAAAACAACTAGATCACTTTCGTTTCCCCAGGAATTGGAATAGGGTAGCGACCATCTTTATCTGGCATCACAGGAGGATCAGCATCAAAAGCAAACTTCTTAGGCATTAAGCTAATATTCGAATTTAACAAATCGTCCCATTCCACTACCTGCCCAGAATATGTAGCTGCTCTACCTAAGAGAGAAGTCAATGTACTTTTTGCACCATTTTCTGCATCAGCATATTTGTACTCGCCTTTAGCGATCGCTGCAAATAATTCATCATGCTCCACCTGATAAGGGTTTGGGTCATTTTTATCATTATGCTTCATAATCGTATACCCACTTTTCGTTTTAAGAACCCCAGGTTTTGGTGCTGAACCATTGGTGCCTTGGAAAGACTCGGTTACACGCGATGCGGTTCCTTTGATATGTCGGCATTGTGAGAACATTCTGGAACCATCTGCATATTCATACTCCACAAAATGATGATCAAAAATTTGCCCATGGTCGATTCCATTTCTTACCTGACGACCTCCCATACCGTGTGCTCTTACCGGGTAAGCATTTTTAACCCAATTACTGACATCTAAATTATGAATATGTTGCTCGGTGATGTGATCACCACAAAGCCAATTAAAGTAATACCAATTTCGCATCTGATATTCCATCTCCGTTTGTCCTTTTTCCCTTGGTCTAACCCAGACGCCATCACTATTCCAATAAACATGCGAAGTAACAATATCACCAATCACGCCTCCTTGAATCATTTCGACCCAATTACGGTAGATGGTTTGATAATGTCTTTGAAGCCCAACTACAACATTTAGTTTTTTCTTTTTAGCGATTTCAGCAACCTCCAATACTTTTCTGATTCCAATAGAATCAGTCGCTAGAGGTTTCTCCATAAACACATGCTTGTCAGCAGCGATAGCTGCTTCAAAATGTATTGGTCGGAATGCGGGAGGAGTGGTAAGAATCACAACATCGCAAAGCTCAATTACTTTTTTATACGCATCAAAGCCTACAAACATCGTATCTTCAGTAACATCAATTTTATCATAGATCTTAACAGGTTCATCGCTAGACCAATCCTGAAATTCCGGATCACTTATTTTTTTGTAACAAGTATCTAAATTATCTTTAAAAGCATCACACATCGCCACCAATCGTACATTTTGTTTGCTGGAAAGCGCTTGTACGATGGCACCTGTACCTCTTCCACCACAACCAATTAAACCCACTTTTATAGCATCTTCACCATCAATATAAGCACCAGGTAATTGGAGCGGAGCGACCAATATGCCGCTTGCTGCAAGACCAGTATTCTTCATGAAATTTCGACGGTTGATTTTAGATCGTTGGTTTTTCTTTTTCATAATTTAATATTTGATCGCTTTTGAAAAATAAGTTTGAATTTCTTTTGGAGATGGCTGATGAACAGGTTGAACAATTCGGAACCCTACAAAAGGAGAGTCAGGATTCCACCATTTGCTTTTAGGGATTTGAGGATCACGTGCCTGCCATTTAGCTCTGGATTTTAGCCTGGACTGGCAAGTACAAGCTTCCGGGTTATCATCATAGGATCCGCCTTTCACTGTTCTGGAATGTCGCCGCGTGGGAACTAGCCAGGGATTAGTGGCTGTACTGTCTTTCAAAAAGGCTAGATAATCTTCTTCTGCTAAATAATAATCAGCGGTCCATTCTGCTACATTTCCGAGCATGTCAAATATGCCCAACTCATTAGCAGTTTTTTCGCCGGTTTTCTGAAATTTTTCAAAGCTGTTTTCATAAAACCAGGCAACGTCTTTTATTTCGTTTTTATCTGCTTTGTCAGTTTGACCTTTCAAGCAGGCATATTCCCATTCCGCTTCTGTTGGAAGGCGATAAAAAATACCTGTTTTTTTATATAGCCAATGGCAGTATTGTAATGCTGCCTGCTGTGTCATACTAACTGCCGGGAAACCTCCTTTTCTTCCCATACCTTTTGAAAAATCTTCATAGGGTGGGGAAGGTCGAGTAATCGCGTCAGCATCGAAAATTTCTTTCGCGAAACTAGAATCGGTATCAGATTCTAAGTCCTGGAATAAAATATATTCATCGAAGGTTACTTCCTTTTTTCCAATCCAAAAACTATCCAAATGAATAGCGTGATTCTCGGATTGATGAATTCCTTTTTCAATAAGAACTAAGTCAAAAGAAATAGCTGAACCTGGAATCCATTGGGTTTTGTCTTGGCTATACAGTTGAGTGTTTAGAAGCCAACACAACAATAGCACAAAGAAAATAAGCTTCGAATACATCTATCCTTAT
>CAYXQH010000286.1:0-7573 GCA_964467425.1 uncultured Saprospiraceae bacterium | reverse complement strand
TACGCGTTAACGTACGCTGGTTTTCAAGACCAGTGCATTAAACCAGCTCTGCCATTCTTCCTGGTTTATGAACAAATCACTCGTAAGAGGATTGGTCATTTGCTTTTGAATAAATATGATCACTTTCGATCAAAACATACTTTATTCAAATAGCGATGCAAATGTATATCTCTTTTTCCAAAAAGTAAACCATTTTTGATAAAAAAATTGATTTAAAAGTCATATAGGTTTAAGTTCTTTTTTACTTTTAGAAGAAATACGTGCCAAACCAAAATTGTTTATATAGTAAATTGTCCCGAAGAAATTTCATAAGTAATTGAATACTTGGAAATTACGTTGAAATATCTGAGTGGACTTAAAAGATTTATTATAGTAATTTTTTAGGCTTTCTACTTCTTGCCTACTCGATTTAGGATTTTCGGCAATCTCCTTTTGTATTAAATTTTTGAGTAAAAAAACGAACCACACACCGAAGTGTGCAGTTCGTTAAAAAGAATGAATCTAGTTCTTGGAGTGAATGATTTTTGAGGTAAATTGATTACCTAAACCATCATTGGTTTGAATTAGATAAACACCATCTGGTAAACCTTCAGGAGTAGTAATTTTAATTTCATTACTACCTTTAGAAGCATTAATCTTTTTTGAAAGAATCTGCTCTCCTAAAATATTCATTAATTTGATCGAAATAGTATTGCTTTCTTTTAGATAGATATCTATTTGTATTTGATCTTTAAATGGATTTGGCTTAATAGAAGGCTTATAGTCAAAAGTTGAGTGCTCCATCTGTAGCTGACCTACAAAAATATCAGTATCTGAATGGTCATTTTTCTCTTCAAAAATTACATCAACATTTTTACTTAACAAATCCAATAGTCGACTATTCTCAGGAGAAAGTTCTTCTTGGATCGCTTGAGAAACGACAATGGATGATGTACTAAAGATATTTTGCTGCTCAATATCTTGAGGAGAAGAAACTAAACCTGAATCATCATCGTCATTGAATTGAGGGCATGGAGCACATACTGTTCCAGATGGATGAATTGGAACGCTGCTGCAGAACCCTCCATATTCGCATAATTCACTACCGGATCCACAAGATGCTACAACTTGAGGGTTTGGTAGCCCTGCAGTCACTGCATGAAATTGAGGGTTGTGTGCGATTCCTACTCCTGGGAAATTACATACCTCTACTACTTCGCATTCAATACATACACATGATTCGTCAAAGATGTTTCGAGCAGCTACATCACTGAAACCATTTACAATGATTTCGGTACCACCACCTGGACATACACCGACGATATTACAATTAGGCCAATCAACATAAACGTCTAAATAATCATGCTGCTGAGGAGGCTGATATTGATTAGTAACCGGACAATAACATTCATAGATTGTACAACTAATAGGGTTAGAATAATCACATATTGGCTCTTCAGGAATAAAATCTACAACTCCTCCATTACAGGTAATGTTGATACCACATGGATTTGTAGTAGCAAAATCACCCAGGCCATTAGAAATTTGAAATGGACCACCAACAAGACTACATCCATGACTATCCGTAACCGTCACAAAGTAAGCACCCACTTCCACATTCACATCTTGAGAAGTAGCTCCGGTATTCCATTGATAGGTAAAAGGACCATCACCACCGGTTATACTCAAATCAATATTACCAGAAGCATAACCGCCACAATCATTGGTAAGCGTAGCGGTTCCTTCAATTTGTGGATAGTTAAGTGCAGTTGCACAAGTTTCCTGATAGCATCCGTTGGCATCCGTCACGGTGACACAATATTGCTGCGCATTTAAGTTGGTCGCGTTTTGTGTCGTTTGACCATTACTCCATTGGAAGGTATAAGGTGCCAGTCCACCAGAGACGTTCAAATTAATTCGTCCATTTCCCGGGCAATCAATAATTGCAGTAGTAGAAAGATTCATTTCGTCAAATTCGCTAACATTCGCACATTGGATTAGTTGACGTCCGCAATCATCTGTGACGGTTACACAGTGTTGTCCGGCATTCAATGAAAGAGCTGTCTGGGTGTTTTCCCCATTATCCCATTCGAAATCGTAAGGACTATTTCCTCCGGATACGTTTGCTGTCAGGTTTCCATTATCCTGGAAAGGGCAAGTAGGTTCCATCTCGGTAATGTCCAATTCAAAAGGTCCTTCAATATCTATTTGAGGAATAAAATATTGTACTTCCAGTACACAACCTTCTCCTTCTTCACTGGTGATCACCAAGTCGTACAAACCCGTTTCTAAATCAGTGAATTCACCGACGTTTTCATTTGCTACCGTTCCGATCAGCACCGTATTTAGATATAACTCAAAGGTATAATCAACACTTCCCGGACCATTCGAAGGTACGACTCCAACGCTTAGTTCACCATTAAATAAATCTTCGCATTCTGCTTGAACATAGTCCGCAAGGATTTCGGCAGTGCTTCCTCCTGGTAATTCATAGGTGAATTCTGTTTCACATCCTTCTGCATCCGTGACGGTGAGGGTGTAGTTTCCGGAAGGAAGATTGTAAAAGGCAAGAGAGTTCTCTCCAATAGCTGGATAATTATTTTCATCTTGATCTTCCAATGCAAAGGTGTAGGATGGTGTTCCTCCAGAGATGGTGCCTAATAATTGAATACTTCCATCGTTGGTATCACAACCAGTCGGTGGGTTTACATCCATAGAGCCTAGTACTACTTCTTCACAACCATGTAGGGTGAATTCAATTTCATGCGTACATCTCATCAGACGAGATCCAGCGGTCAGGACGTAATCTCCTTCGCATAAGTTATTAAATATAGTGATATAGGTACTGCCTAAAGTCAGTGTTTCTTCCTCTCCATTTGGATGGGTAAGCGTTACAATAATACCGGTGACTCCACTAACCTGTATAACTCCGTCGCAATTGCCAACCGTTGGCTGCTGGATAATTTCGACTTGAGTTAAGCTAGGATCATTCGTGACAGAAAGATCAAAAGTTTCCTCAATGGAACAGCCATTTGCATCAACTACTGTAACAGAATAAATGCCTGGTGTCAAATGATCAATCGCATATTCATCATTACTGCCATTGCTCCAAAACCAGGTGTAAGGTGCTACACCGCCTGTTGGATTAAGTTCCGTATTAGGGTAACTGATAGAACCGCCATCGTCTCTACAGTTTGATGGAAAGGTGATTTGTGGAGGAGCCGTAAAATTAAAACTAGAACATGCAGGCACTTCAGCATAAATCTCCATGGCACAAACCTGAAGCGGAGGGATATTAGTTTCGGTACTCGCCGTAATCAAATAAGTATCTCCACATAGATTGCTAAAGGTGACTTCTTGATTTATTCCTAATCCAACTGGTAATGCTTGTACCTCACCGGTGTTGGTATTCTCTACATAAATGTAAGGACTACTTCCATTGTATTGAACCTGAACAGTAACTTCTCCTGCACAATTATTTTCAAAATCAGGAACGATGTCAATAAGGTCAAAGGAGAACTGTACGCCAAACTGATTTTCCATATTGATAGTCCAGGAATACTCTGTCGTACAATTATTCGAATCCGTAATGGTTAGCGTATACTGTCCTAGTTCTAAATCAGCAATAGATAAAGAGGTCGCTCCATTACTCCATTGGTAGGTGTATGGTGCAGCTCCTGTCGTAGGTTCTAATGAACCAAAGTCTATTGAACCATTTGATTGTTGACATCCGGAGACATTCGTTACCGTTGGCTGTTCAATATAAATAGGTCCACAATCACTTAGATCGATTTCTACTGATTCTGTACAACCAGAAAAGCTTCCTACTTCAATGGTATATTCACCAGCACAGAGTGAATTAAACGTATAGATGTTATTACTACCATAAATACTTTGGACAAGCCCACCATCTTGGTATAATTTAATAGAGTAGGGGGCATCAGGTAGTGAATTAATGGATACCTCTATACTTCCATCACAACTAGGATTGTTTGGGTTTGTTTGATTGGTAGAAACATTTAATGGGCTCGAACTGCTCAGGCTGTACTGTTCATAAGAGATACATCCATTAATATCAATAATTCGTAGCGTATAATCTCCTTCTCCAATTTGACTAAGTGTAGGTCCTTCAACATCTCCGGTCCAATCTAAAGTATAGGGGCCTGAGCCTCCGCTTATTTGACTTGGATCGATACTGATACTTCCATCTGTACTATTGCAAGCTGTAGGTTGAACGATTTGAACTTCTGGTACCTGGATGTCAATATTCTCACAGCCATCTTCAATGAATACACAGGCTGTTGCTTCACAACATAGATCAGGATTGCTATCTGTAACGGTTACACAATACATCCCTGGAGCTAATCCGCTACGGCCAGCCTCTGTCGTTACTTCCTGTAGGTCATCCCAATAAAAATAATAAGGCATTTGTGGGGCGGGACCTCCTGAAATAGGAACAATCTCTGTACTAATTGAACCATCGTTCGAATTTGGACTACTTTCACCTGTAGTAATTACCGATAGTCTCCAACATTCTTCCACCATGGCATTGTTATTTTCATTTCCTTCTCCATTGTTTAAATCCATAGTTTCTGTACCGTCGTTATCGTTATCAAAGTTTCCATCTTGATTCGTACAGTCCCATAACAATTCTGCACAGCCTACATCCGTACATCCATTTGCATCTGTTACGGTAACACAGTAGTAGCCAGGTTCTACATCGTGTAAATGTAGATTGGTTGAAGATTGTTGTCCGTTACTCCACAAAGCCTCATAAGGAAATTCTCCTGCCTCTAAACTTGTTATGAGAATACTTCCATCTGAACTTGAGGGAGAAGATGCTTCATTCACTTCGAAATCAGATATTTTGAAGGAAGGATTCTCCAGATCACATGCCGTGATATCAACGGGCGGCGTATAGTTTTGGCAACCTGTTTCCGTAACATTCGATTCTGGTAAAAATTTATAGGAAGCAATATAGGTTTCCCCCGCTGCAATATTAATTTCATCCAAAACATCTGACCAGTGTGCCTCTAAAGTTAGCACATTTTGAGAATAGACGACTTGAGGTGATCCTCCGGATACTTCTTCGACTGTTACTTTGTAGAGTACAGGAATACCAGTCTGATATACATCCACGTGGAGTTTCCCATCAATTGCTTCAAGTGTGATTTCAGGGCAATAAAATGGTTTGCAAACTTCTACAGGAGCGCAGATGGATGCATCACCGTCCCCTTGAATAGATAAGCAGTAAAACCCTTCCTCCAAATCAATGTTTAATTCTCGAAAAATAATATTCCTAGTTTCATACACTGTTCCTTCTTCAAGTAGCGCACCATTTCTTGTAACTTGGTAGTTTACTGGATAGGGCGTATAATCTATATCTAACAGAGGATTTGGAGTATCCAAATTGATCTTTAAATTTTCATGGGGAAGCTCAGTTATAGTAGGACAATCTAAACAGGTAGCACGTTCTACTGGAATATAAGGAGGAACTGCTGTTACAAGATTTGGTAATAATTGACTACCATGCAAACAAAATTCACCCTCCTCGCAGGATAAAGTATTATAGGAACAAGCGCCTTCCCCTCCTAAAAACGCTGGTAAACAGTGATGAAAACATTCTAAAACTTTTGCGGTTTCAATACCAAGTATAATTAAGCAAGGCCAACATAGTGGATTGGTTGGATGTATATAATTAGATTCAATACAAGGACCACAGGTCACATGGAGGGTCGTTAAGTTTACTCCGGAGCCCGGGCCATTTGGTATTGCACATTGAAAAAAGCAACGCCAAAAATCGCAGCATTGAGGAGGCATTATTGCTTCTGGGATTAAATCAAGAAGCGAAATTTCAAGTGGGGAATCATTAACGGTTAATAAAGGCATCCCTTCCTGAAGAGAATTTTGAGCACCGGTATCTTCTGCAATTTTAATTTGCGACTGATACAGTTTTAGGGTTTCGGTGCTGGTTGCTTTTTCTTTAATCAGGTTGACATCTAAGCCAAATTTTAGTGCTGTTTGTTCCCAGGGATTTTGATTGAAAGCCATTTCGTACAAATAATCTATATACGAATCCGGATACAGGTTTTGAATGGCTAACTGTCTTAGTGCTTCCTGTTTTTCAAAATCCTGATTTACACCAAGATTAGAATTTGTAGAAGCAGTAGGACTGACGAAATTTTGTTGGAAGTTAATTTTAAGCGCATTGTTTTTGATAAATGGAATTAATGCTTTCTGGTATAAGAGTCCATTTGGATCTTTAGTAGATGTGTAAAGCATTAAATCGAGGTTTCCATGTTCGCTCAATTTTTGATCTAGCAAAAGTTTGAGTGGGAAATCATCTCTTAGGGACATTTCTTTTAGAAATTCATCCGCTGGATTGGTGGAGTAGCTCATAATATGACATAGGCATATCAGGAAGCCAGTAATAGCTAATCTAATTTTCATAACTTTAAATTTTCATTTTTTCCGCCTACTCTTTATAGGATTTTCGGCATCCTCCTTTTATGGTTGGTATAAAAAAATAAGCGCAAGGACCGAGCGTTGTCAGTCCTTGCGGCTTATTGATATATACTGACAATTCGTTTTATTCAAATGAACAATCCCACTATTCGGGAATAATTTTTATTGTCAGTATTAGAATGATAAAGGTAAGTTGGTTTGTATGGACCAAGTATACCTGTGCTGTGTTTTGTAAAATATTGTCAGTAGAAATTTAGAGAAGGAAGTTTTTAAAGCTTCTTATTTTTTGTTTGCTGTTAATAACATGAGATTTAAAAGTGTAACCGATAAATTAAAAAAGTATTTGTAAGATTTTATTTGGAAACCAACTTTTAGCGAATAAAAGAAAAAGGGCAACCTTTAAAAGACTGCCCTTAAGCTTACTGCTAAATCGTTAAAGCAGATGACATTCTATTGTCTAAACCTGGAGGTAAACAATAATTTGTCCATCCCCAATTCCATAATGTAGCAAGTCGATTACGATAAAAAGAATTATCGTAGATGATTAAACCACTGTATATTGAAAAGGGATAATAACGAGAAACTTGATTGTTCCATCCGAACCACATAACAGGAAGAGTATGGATCAAAGGACTGGCAGAACCTCCACTACAATTTTTATGAAGCATATAAATTGCTCTGGATTCTGATGAATCTTCGTTTCCGGTCATTCTTTCATAATAAGCCTTTTCATAGGCTAAGTATGATTCTGGCACCTCATTCGTCTCTTCATAGATATCAATGATACCTTCTTCTTGAGCGTAGCTTCTAAGGTGTTCTTCTATTTCCAGACTTAGTTTTACCGGGAAGTCATTTTCCTCTCCCCAGGAAATGTATTTATCCGGAGAGGTAAATGCCTGAACAAAGACGGTTAAGTTTCCTGATGGATCTTCTTCTCCAGTGATACCTATGTTTAATGCAGGGTCGTCATAATTAACGGCCTCTTCATCGACGACTTCGCCATCAATAGAATAAGAATAGGTTACTGTAGTTTGATCCGAAGACTCAATAACGGCTTGTTCCTCGACGTTTTTAGTACAACTGAAAATGGAGGTTATACTAATAATTAAAATTAAAAAAAAATGATTTT
>CAYXQH010000285.1:0-7575 GCA_964467425.1 uncultured Saprospiraceae bacterium | reverse complement strand
ACGGTTTACGGTTTACGGTTTACGGTTTACGGTTTACGGTTTACGGTTTTTAAGAACTCCATTCCTCAATAAAATGTTAGAACCTTAACCGTGTACCCTGTACCGTTATACCGTCTTAGTTTGGTCTAAATATTTAATATAGGTTTCAAGGTCTTTATCTCCTCGACCGGATAGATTAATGACGATGTTATCCTTTTCAGAAAATTTAATTTTATCTAAGGCGGCAAATGCATGAGCGGATTCCAGTGCTGGAATAATCCCTTCAATCTTAGTCAGATGAAAAGCTGCATCCAGCGCTTCTTTATCTGTAACAGACACCGCTTCTGCTCTCTCCGTCTCAATCAAATGTGCATGCATTGGTCCGATACCTGGATAATCTAATCCTGCAGAAATAGAATAAGGTTCTACAATTTGTCCATCTTCTGTTTGCATTAAAAGCGTTCGACTGCCATGAATAACGCCTTTTGTTCCAAGAACACTTGTGGCTGCGGATTCGCCTGAATCAACGCCCAAGCCCGCTGCTTCAACGGCAACTAACCTCACTTTTTCATTCTCTAAATAATGGTAATAGGCTCCGGCAGCATTAGAACCACCGCCGACACAAGCAATAATAATATCCGGGTCAGGACGACCAATTTGTTCTTTTAATTGCCATTGCATTTCTTCACTAATAACAGATTGAAAAAGGGCAACCATGTCAGGATAAGGATGAGGACCAACGACGGAACCAATAATATAATGTGTTTCTTCCGGGTTATTAATCCAATCGCGAATCGCTTCATTAGTAGCATCTTTTAGGGTCTGACTTCCACTGAGTGCTGGCACTACCTTCGCACCAAGCATCCGCATTCGGGCAACGTTTGGAGCCTGGCGTTTGATATCCACTTCTCCCATGTACACAATACATTCGACCCCCATTAAGGCACAAACCGTAGCGGTGGCAACACCATGTTGACCAGCACCGGTTTCTGCAATAATTCTTTTCTTGCCAATTCGTTGCGCTAATAAAATCTGACCAATGGTATTATTAATTTTATGTGCTCCGGTATGATTTAAATCTTCTCTTTTTAAAAAGATATTTGTCTTGTATTGTGCCGATAGTCGTTTTGCAAAATATAAAGGTGAAGGTCTCCCAACATAATCTTTCAGTAAGGATCGAAACTCTTTTTGGAAAGCAGATTCATTGATAATATCGAGATAGGTCTTTCGAAGTTCTTCTACATTTGGATACAGCATTTCAGGAATGAAAGCTCCACCAAATTCTCCGTAATATCCGGCTGTATTTATTTTGTATGTCATGTCGTAATTTTCAAAGGTGAGGAATGAACAGTGATGAGTAATTACCAATCTCCTGTCATGCCTCTATTTTTGTATTTTACTTTATTTAAAAAATCATCAAGCTGATCTATGTTTTTAAACCCTGGTCGGTCTTCAAAACCGCTATTCAAATCAATGGCAAAAAGTTGATCATGATTAAATTCGCGTATTTTATCCTCAATTCCGGGTCCTAAACCTCCACTTAAAAAGAAAGGAGTAGAACCGGTATATTTTTTTAAAATTTCCCAATCGAAGGTCACCCCATTTCCTCCTGGCAGTTTTCCTTTTGTATCAAATAAAAAGTAATCGCAATAATAGCCATACGCATCAAGTACTGTAAAATTAAAAGTCTCATCAATTGGAAAAGCTTTTATAATTTTAATGCCCGCTTTATTCAATTTTATACAATAAAATATATTTTCGTCCCCATGTAATTGAACATAGTCCAGATTATACTGCTCTACTTTTTCTACAAGATCCTCCAGGGGTGCATTTACAAAAACTCCAACTTTATTTATCTTTTGGGGAAGTATACTATTCGGCTTAAATTCGTTTTTAATATAAGCCAAATCTACACCTTCTAGACCCTCTGCTTCCAAATATCTCGATGATTTTTCATAAAATATCAAGCCAATAAAATCAATGGGTAAATTGCAAATTGCTTCGATATTTTGCTGTTCCCGCATTCCACAAACTTTAATTTTAAGCGCCATTTTCTGAGAGTTTTAAAAAATACATTTAACATGAAAAAAGATCATTAACCTTGAACACCTTTTGGTAGAGCTTTCAGACTGTTTATCTCTTCTATAAAAGCTAGACAGGTCTTCGCTGGTTCTGCTGTTTTCATAAACGTCTCACCTATTAAAAAGCCTTGATATCCAGCTTCCTGTAATTCAATGATTGTCTTGGGGTCACTGATACCACTTTCTGAAATTTTAATAAAATCATCCGGAATAGCTGAGGACAATTCAATAGACGTTTGAATACTTACTTCAAAGGTTTCCAAATTTCTATTATTCACTCCAACGATGGTTACATTATCGCAAAGCTTTGCCAATTGTCCAAGCGAATGAACTTCCATCAACACTTCTAATCCAAGAGTATTAGCGGTGGCTGCAAGAGTTTTTAACTGCTCTTTTTCGAGGCATTCTGCGATCAATAGTACTGTATCTGCGCCTATTGATTTAGCTTCGATCAATTGATACTCATCAATTATAAAATCCTTTCGCAGAATTGGACAAAAGTTGTATTTCCTTGCTTCGGTCAGATCTTCACTACGACCTCCAAAAAACTGTTCATCGGTCAAAACGGAAAGCCCCGATGCACCTGCCTGCATATAACCAATCGATACGGATTCCACTGTAGCATATGGATTTATATTTCCTTTTGAAGGAGACCGTCTTTTAAACTCGGCAATAATTCCATTTTTATCTTCACGTAACAAATATTTTTTCATCGAGACGACAGGCGTTTCAAAATAAATAGACTGCTCCAACAATTGAATCGGATACAGTTTCTTTCTTGCTGCAATCTCCTCTTTTTTATGAGCTACGATTTTTTCTAGGATGTTCATAATTATCTTTTTATGATTTTCGGTTTTCGTGCGTTTAATATCTTTCTAATTGGTTAATAGTTTTAATCGTTTCAACGCATTTCCACTAAGCAAAGATTCCTCTGCTTCTTTAATGCAATCCTGGATAGATTGTTCCGGTTTTATGCAATTAATTGCTAGTCCGGCATTGGCAGTGATCACATGATTCTGAGCGATTGTTCCATTTCCTTCAAGAATGGTTGTAAATATTTTTGCAGCAGATTCTACACTATCTCCTCCTTTCAAATCCTCCGGATTTAGTTTTGGCTTACCCATCAACTCCGGACTGATTAGTTTTTCGCCAGTATTATCTCTTAGTTTAAAATTACCTGTCAGGGAAACTTCATCATAGCCATCCATCGCGTAAACAATAGCATATTGGCGCTGTGTCTGCTGAAAGATATATTGATATAAACGGGAAAGTTCCAAATTAAATACACCGAGCAATTGATATTTTGGCTGCCCTGGATTAACTAAAGGACCAAGCATATTAAAAAAGGTTTTTACGCCTAGTGCTCTTCGAATAGGTGCTACTGTTTTCATAGCAGGATGAAATAAAGGCGCATGAAAAAAGCAGATATTTGCTTCATCCAATTGTCTTTTTAAAGTGTCTTCATCATTGGTAAATTCATAGCCTAAATGTTGTAAAACATTAGATGACCCACAAGCGGAAGATACACCATAGTTTCCATGTTTTGTTACATTATAACCTGCGCCCGCAATGACGAAAGAAGAGATCGTCGAAATATTAAAGGTATTTTTACCATCTCCTCCTGTGCCGACAATATCTATCGATTCAATACCTTCCAAGTCAATAGGTCGACAAAGTTCGAGTAAAGCATCCCGAAAGCCTTGTAATTCTTCTACAGAAATTGCACGCATTAAATAGACGGATATAAAAGCTGCGATCTGTGCTTCATTATATTCGTTATTAGCAATTTTCACCAGGATTTCTTTTGCTTCCGTTCGACTTAGCTTTTTATGTTCAAATAAACTTGTTAATATCTTTTTCATGCGTTTTGACTTAACGATTTTTTTAATTGAATTTTATTTTTTGCATCATCCAAAATATTCTTAAGCATTTCTTTTCCATATTCTGTCATGATGGATTCCGGATGAAACTGAACGCCACTTACATTATAGATTTTATGCTGTAAAGCCATTATCATTCCCTCCTCATCTACTGCAGTAATTTCCAAATCTACTGGTAAGTTTTCTTTTTGAACTACCCAGGAATGATAACGTCCGACAGAAATGCCTTGTGGAATATTTTTAAACAATGCATTTTCTGCATCTGTTATTTCAATGCTAGTTTCGATTCCGTGGAATACTTGTTTTAAATTACTCAAGGTCCCTCCAAAAGCTTCTCCAATCGCTTGTAAACCTAGACAAACGCCAAAAATTATTTTTGTAGCGCTGTATTCTTTAATCAAAGCGGGCATAATTCCTGCATCCGCTGGAACTCCTGGGCCGGGCGATAAAACAATCATATCATATTCGGCTACTTTCACTAAATCAATCTCATCATTTCTAAATACATCAATCGGATCATCGCTCATTTCTTTTAAATATTGAACGAGATTATAGGTGAAAGAATCGTAATTATCTACTACTAAAATTTTCATAGTTCTGGTTGTTGTTTATAGTTTTTCTGCTTCTTGTAATGCTTTTTTTAATGCACCCAATTTATTATTAACTTCTTGCAATTCATGTTCCTCTACACTTGCGGCCACTATTCCTGCGCCTGCCTGATAATGCAAGGTGTTTTCTTTACTTAAAAAAGAACGAATAACAATGGCCTGATTCATTTCTCCATTAAAACCAATATAACCGATTGCTCCGCCGTAGAAATTACGGTTCTCTTTTTCATACTGATTGATTAACTCTAAGGCTTTGTATTTGGGTGCCCCACTTAAAGTTCCTGCAGGAAAGGTGTCTCCAAAGATTTGAATTTTGTTGACATCCGGGCTGATTTCACCTTCTACTTTCGAAACCAAATGAATAACATGGCTAAAAAACTGAATCTCTTTCAATTCTTTTACATAGACCCTTTCTGAATGTTTACCTAGATCATTGCGAGCAAGATCAACAAGCATAATGTGCTCTGCATTTTCTTTAGGATCTTTAATCAAGGCTTGAGCACTTAATCGATCTTCTTCATCATCTCCTGTTCTTCGATAAGTTCCAGCAATTGGGTTAACACTTGCTATATTTTCTTTGATGACCATTTGAGCTTCCGGGGAAGATCCAAATATCTTATAACTTCCATAGTCAAAATAAAAAAGATAGGGTGAAGGATTTACTGATCGTAAGATTCGGTATACATTAAATTCATCGCCTTTAAAATCTTGCGAAAACTTGCGAGATAAGACGATTTGAAAAACATCTCCAATCTGGCAATGTTTTTTGCCTACACTCACTAAATCTCTAAATTCCTGATCCGTTAGGTTGGTTCTTTCAGTACCTTCTAATTCAAAATGATAGCTACCAAAACTTTGGCTATTAATGAGGTCTTCTACATCTGAAATACTCGAATTCTCTCCTTCAAACGTATTTTCAATAATATGTAACTCGTCTTTAAAATGATTTATGGCAATAATGTAGCGATAAAGACTATAATTGATATCTGGTAAATCCGTTTTTCTTTTATCGGGATCAAATTCCAGAGTATCAAAGTATTGTACTGCATCGAAGCCTGTATGTCCAAAAAAACCATTAATTCCGTTATAAGTCTGTAATTGCTCTACTTCAAATTGAGTTAAAAATTCATTGAATGCCGAAACGACTTGATTGGTCTGAGTGATGGTTGAAACTTGATCTGGGGCATCATTTATTTTGGTTCTGATGCTGTGATTTTGTACTTGAAAAGTAGCAACCGGCTCCAAACCAATGAAAGAAAAACAATTTTCCATACTCCTAAAGTCTGTACTTTCCAGTAATACAGAACCACTAAAATGATCTCGTAATTTCAGATAAATGCTAACAGGCGTATAGGTATCCGCCAATAAACGCTTGACCTGAGTTTTAACAAGAACTTTCTTCGCAGACTGTGGAACGGACGTAGAAATCATATTATTTTTTTTATTAATTTATATATAGCAAGAACTATACTAATTTTCTAAAAAATAAAAGCGGCTTACCAAGTGTTTTGGTAAGCCGCTTTTATAAAATGTATATATACATGGCGATCTTAACTCACTCGGTATTTCGAATAAGATAGTTGCCACCACCAAAATTTGGATTGTATATGAAAATTCATTTTAATTATTTTATATGCTGTAATATAAATACCTTTCAACGAGTATTGCAAGTTTTCTATTGAATTAATTTACCCTCTGAATAAATTTTGGCAATTTCCTCTGTCACATTTTCTCCTTTTTCCAAAAAATAAAACATTCATTTAGCTTAATTTGCAAAAGTATTCCTTCCAGAACTGTTTTTCAGTACAAAACTCCTTTTTACATTTAGAGCAATTCCATTAAAAATTTATACAGCGCTATCCAATGTTAGGGTTATCCCAAGCATGGAAAATGAGTTCATCTAAAACGATACCATGATAGCGTCTTTACAAAACCAACTTTGGGCTTCGGCTCTGCTGCTTTTATTCATCTTTATTCCAAATCTTTCTTTTGCGCAGGACTGCGAAAATAGCGCAACTACTCCGACTGGCCATCAAATTATTTTTAATGGTGTCACCTATAATAATAATGGAAATAATTGTACCTCAACCTGGAATTATTGTGTCATTGCTGGTCCTGAAAATCCAGAAATCAGTCATTTTGGAATTGCTAATGAATTTTGTTTAGCGTGTTTTGATTCTTCGGAGGACATTATAGAAGCAAGTCATCCTTTTGAAATAGGCACAGACCCCACAACAGGTTATTGTGGAATCAAATTCGACTTTGGTTTATCTACTAACGAACAACTCTGTTTTAGTTTTACGTTAAATGGTGCATTTGAAATCTCTGAAAGTGTTTTTGTTGCTAAAGCAGGAAACGGTTTCAGTACTATTCCTGTATGTGGTCCTTCCTGTAGTACTGCATCTTGCGAAAATGAAGAGGAAGAAAACCTTGACTGCACTGACGTTGTTGCTGTACGTCAGGTACTCAACACCAACGATAATTGTGGTAGTTGGTGCAACGGTCCTTATGTATTTACTTTGGGTAATAATAATTGCTATGTCGCAGGGGAAGATTTGATTTTTACAGAATACACCAATGGAACTGCTGTTGTAACAGGTACTGTTATTCAAGACGAAAATATTGGAACCTTAAATTTAATCTATTCAGGAAGAACTACTATAGCCCCCATCAATAGTCCAAAATATGGTTTATGTATTAATTCAGGAGGCGAATATTGGTATTATTATCCAGAGTTGAATGGTACGTTTACCTTTTCAGATGGTGAGGTTATCAATTTATCTCGACGAGGTCCTGCTTTCCAAATAGGATATGGAGCAAATCTTCAGGATACTGAATTTGGAGCAAGTGGTTGGTTTAATCATGAAAACGGTGTTGGTGATATTAATATTCAGTTATCCGCTCCTATTGAATGTGAAGAATCAGGAATTAGCCTGGATGCAGAATGTGCAATTATAGGAAGTAATTTCAACATAATAGAAGACGAAACAGCTTCAAATGGTTCTTATGCTACAATTCAGCCAGGAA
>CAYXQH010000284.1:0-7584 GCA_964467425.1 uncultured Saprospiraceae bacterium | reverse complement strand
GAATGATGAAGAAAAAAGAGGCAAAGAAAAAGAGAATGTTGTATGCCCAATACTCACATCAATTGTGGAACAAACAATATTAAAATTTTAATTTTCAACTAATGAATAAATTTATAATTTCCACTATAATTTTTATCCTAATGAGCTGCACAGCTTTTACTCAGGAAACAGCCAAGGATTATCAAGGAGATTGGGAAGGATTTCTTTCTCAAAGCACCAATTTAAATTTTAATATTACGGTAGAGGTCTCGAAATCTAATTCCTTTCATGTTACCATGGAAAACCCGAGTGTTTCGATTAATAAAGTGATACAATCATCAGGGAGTAAAGACTACTTCCAAATCAGCATAAATAAAGATCTACAGTTTAAACTACAATTTGCCGATGATAAAGAAAAATTGATTGGTTTTATTAGATCAGGAGGGTTGATGTATCATATCAATTTGAACAAGACAAAAAATAATATTTATAAAGGAATTTGGAAACCTTTTATGGTGGATGACTTAGAACCTAAGTCTGTATTTTTGGCTGTAGAAAATTATGATGATGGATCCTTCGCTGCCTATCCTTTCTTCGGAGATCAACGTTTTAGAGGTACTTATACTTACGATTTCAAAAGGGTAGGAGATACTATTTTCTTTCGTGATTTTAATACTGGAATGAAATTCCAAGCAAAGCTGTTAGGAGATGAAATTCAATTGGAAATTTTATTTGCGGGTGTGGTTATCGCGAAAGCTAATTTATCACGCTCCAAATCAAATTGGAAATTTGGACAAGCTAATCCTAGCAAAGATCAGAACCTTGATACACCTGGTCAATTAAATGATGACTGGACAACAGCAAGTATTCAGAACTATAAAATCGATCCTGCACCCTTACATCAAATGATTAAGGATATCAATACTTCAAAGTTGGAGAATACACATAGCGTATTGATTGCAAAAAAGGGAAAACTAGTAGTTGAAACATACTACGATGGACATAACAGAAACATTCCTCATGATATGCGATCTGCTGCTAAGAGTATTTCATCTGCTATAATAGGTATTGCGATTGATGATAAAATCCTCGAAAATAGTAAGCAAAAACTCTTTGATTGTGTCCCTGAAAAGTACCAGTATACAAAGGATGACTTGAAATCAAAAGTTACTATTCATGATTTGTTGACCATGAGTTCTGGCTTAGATGTTTCAGGTCAGGCATCAGAAGATAGTTACCAGAATTCGGACAATTGGTTGAAAACAGTTCTTGAAGCCCCGATGAAAAATAACCCAGGTTCTTATGGTGATTATGGTTCAGCCAATCCTTTTTTATTAGGTGTTTGTTTAAATGAAAAATTAAATATGCCCTTGGAAGTTTATATGGATCAAAAACTCTTCGCACCCTTAGGGATTTCAAATTATATACTTAATACAGAGGAAACTCAGACTATGCCGTATTTTGGAGGAGGCATGCTGTTAACGTCCAGAGACATTTTAAAGTTTGGGCAATTATACCTTGACAAAGGCAAATGGAAGGGCAATCAAATTGTTTCAGAAAATTGGATTAAAGAATCATTCAAAAAGCATAATCGATTGGAAGATACGAGCGACAAAAATGAATATGGTTACCAATGGTGGCATGACACGTATCTTATCAATGGGAAAGGAATAGAGACCATTGAAGCAAGAGGCGCTGGAGGTCAATTTATTTTTATAATTCCAGCACTTGAATCTGTTGTTGTGATAACTTCAGGAAATTATAGAAATAGAAAAGGTAATCAGCCACGAGATATTTTACAAGAATATATTCTTCCGGCGATAAATAAATAAAATGAAAATCCAGATGAAATATAACTTGATATTTTTATTGATACTTCTGAGTCTAAGCTGTAAAAGCCAGCAAGCAACGAAAGCTTTACCGACTGAATTAAAAGAGCTTCTTGGTTCTAATAAATATCCAAATATCGATGCAATACTTGTTGCTCAAAATGACAAAATATTGATCGAAGAATATTTTAATGATTTTGAACGGGATAGTTTACGCGATACCCGATCTTCTTTTAAATCAATAACAAGCTTGCTAACTGGAATAGCTATTGATCAGGAATTATTTACTTTAAATGATGAAATACATAAGTTTTTCCCGGAGTGGAAGAATGATCCAAGAGGAAGTATTACTGTTAAAGACTTATTGGAAATGAAATCAGGCTTAGCATCTGAGTGCTTTTTAGAAGTCGGTCCTTGCGTTGAGATGGATATGTTTGAATCGAATGATTGGTTAAACTACATTCTCGAAATTCCGCTCAGACATGATCCCGGATTAAATTGGGAATATACTTCTATTGAACCTCAACTTGTTGGTGTAATTATTTCTAAAACAAGTAAGATGAATATTAAAGAATTCGCAAAAAAATATTTGTTTAAACCACTTGCTATTAAACAGTACCAATGGTTCACTAGTCCTAGTGGCAGAGGCTATACCGCTGGTTCCTTTTATATGAAACCGGTAGATATGCTGAAAATAGCTCAATTGGTTTTGAATGATGGAAATTGGAAAGGACAACAAATTGTGAGTGAGGAGTGGATTAGCGAATCAACTAATTGTCAGACAGATGTGGAGATGTCATTTGTCCGTTTTGCAAGAACAAAAAACGCAAAATATTCCACTGCTAACTTCGGCTATTTATGGTATCGTGAATTATTACAATATGGAGATATCAAAACTGAAGTGCTATTTGGGTCTGGAAATGGGGGGCAATATATGATGGTGCTGAAAGACTATGATGCTGCAATAGCTTTTTCTGGAAGTAACTATGGAAACTGGAGAGGAAAATTACCTTTTGATATTTTATTGAAATATCTGATACCAATGTTAGAAAAAGAAAAATAATATAAGCGCCTTTGAATGGCAATAAAAGAATAATAAACTAAACTAATTTTTTGATCCTTTTCCGGATTATCGTGTAATAATTTTTATAAAACTTTTTATCTGACGCTGAAGCAAGAGTTCTTCAGCCTAAGAATCTTTTTTGTGAATGCTTTAATTCACCCTGGCATCGCTATGCCTTTCCTCAAAGCTAAAATATTTTAATAATGAAAAACACAATGAAATTTAAATTAATACTATTTTTCTCGATCCTATTTTCCTACACGTTTGCACAATCAACACATCGTGCTCACGTATTTAAAACTTCTGAGAAAATTACTATTGATGGAAAGCTGGATGAACAAGTATGGAAAGATACACCCGTTTCAGTGGATAGTTTTATTACGATGCGTCCAATTCCTGGAAAACTCGAAAGTCAACCAACCGAAGTAAAAATTGTCTATGATGATGCCTCCATCTATATTGCAGCTTATATGTATGAGCCTTCAAAAGATAGCGTAATGACGGAGTTGGTCAATCGAGATAGAGTAGGCAATACTGATTTCTTTGGTGTAAACTTCGATACTTATCAAAGTGGAAATACAGGCTTTGAATTTATCTTGCAATCCACTGGAGTTCAGTTTGATGCAAAGGTCACACCGAATAACGAAGATCAAAGTTGGGATGCAGTGTGGTATGGTGAAGCCAGAGTAACAGATAATGGCTGGTATGCAGAAATGGAAATTCCCTATTCCGCTTTACGATTTCCAAATCAAAAAGAACAAGAATGGAATATCAATTTTTTCAGACGACGGGCTGTGAATGGAGAGCAATCAAATTGGAAAGAAGTGGACTTAAAATTAGATAATGCATTCTTGACTCAGATGGGCTCACTAATTGGAATTCGAGATATCAAGCCTCCGGTTCGATTATCTCTTTCGCCCTACGCTGCCGTTTATGGAATACTTAACCATGATAAAAACCAAGACCCAGTCAATGCATTTGGAAGTTCCTATAATGTTGGGATGGATGTAAAGTATGGTATCAATGATGCTTTTACCTTGGATATGACTTTGATTCCAGATTTTGGTCAAGTCAGATCTGATGATCAGGTACTTAATTTATCTCCGGTAGAAATTCGATTTCAGGAGAATCGAGCATTTTTTACAGAAGGAACAGAGCTTTTTAATAAAGGTGGCATTTTCTATTCTCGAAGAGTGGGAAATGGAAAACAGTTATACAATGCTACTAAAGTATCGGGACGAACAAAGAAAGGTCTGGGCATCGGTTTTTTTAATGCGGTAGAAGCTAAAGAAAGTGAAACGTATCTGGATCTTGAATCTGGTGAGCAAAAAGAGGAAGTAACCAACCCTTTAACGAATTATAATATCACCGTTTTTGATAAGGAATTAAAAAATAATTCTTTTGTAACTTTTACCAATACGAGTGTACTTCGGTTTGATGAAAATTTTCATAATGCTAATGTGACTGGTATTAGATATAATTTAAAAAATAAAGATCAATCTTATGGTATCAATGGGGTTACGGCGTATTCTGTAAAAGATCATAAAGCAGATCCTTCTGTAAAAGGGCATTATACGGATGTTGCATTCCGAAAGCTAAAGGGAAACTTTACATACAATGTCTACTACGAAGAAACCGATAAAGATTATGATTCCAATGACCTCGGTTTTTTAAGAGTAGACAATTATAGAACTACAGGAATAAATTTGACGTATCGGGATTTAGATGGTTTTGGAAAATTTAATAATACAGGCTATTGGTTTGGTAGCTACTATTCCAGAAATATTGTACCAGATGCTTATACCGACTTTTCTTTAAATTGGGGAGCTTGGGCACAAACGAAATCTTTTTGGGATTTTGATTTTTGGATGAATTATCGTGCTGAATCAAATGATTTTAATGAGCCAAGAGTAGAGGGGCGCCATTTTGAAATTCCTTCAAACGTTCAAGCAGGCTACTGGTTTGGTTCTGATGGTCGTAAGAAAATTCAAGTTTCGAATTATGGAAATTTCGCATCCTATTTTAATGATGACTGGAAGCGTTATACACTCGGTGGTTCTATTCGATACAGACATTCTGATAAAATTAATGTCAACCTAAATGTAAGTTCGAATCGAAATATCAATACAAAAGGCTTTGTAACGATTGTAGAAGACAATGATATAGTTTTTGGTAAACGAAATCAAAATGTTATTTCCAATGTCCTTGATTTTAACTACATCATGACCAATCGAATGGGCTTAAATTTTAGAGCTCGCCATTATTGGACAAAGGTTTTCTATAAAGAGTATTATGATTTGCATGTCAATGGTTCCTTGCAAAATAAGGATTATGATAATTCGCATGATCTAAGTTTTAGTGCTTTTACAATAGATTTAATTTATCGTTGGCGTTTTGCACCTGGTAGTGAAATGAAGATCGTTTGGAAGAATAATATTTCCGGTGCACATATTGATGAGCTCACCGATTATAGTCAATTAAAATACTCGAGAGGAGTTGAAAGGCTAGGAACATTTCCCCAGCGTAATAGTATTTCTGTGAGCTTTGTTTATTTTATTGATTACTCCAGAGATATTAAAAGGTGGCTTAAATAAACTTTTTATAAGTTGATTATTAATGCTAATTCAGAGCCTTTCTGAGTTAGCATTTTTTTTGTCCATCTATAGAAAAACGTTTTTTATTATGAAAAAAATAAAGCCAAAAACCCTTCTTCTAAAGATGTTTTATTGGAGCTTGTGCCAAATTTTACTGTTTGTATATATGACTAAAAATCAAAGAATAGCTTAGTAGTTTTTATAGGCGTTAAACATAAAAATGAGGTACATAGAATGTCTGTTTTTAAAAGTTGATAGGAAGTGATGACGCGTTGGGAAGATGTTTAAACTCGTTGGGAAGGTTTGCATTATTTATTTTTGATCTTCTTTTTATTTGAACTAAATTTCCATTGTAAACATAAAAACGATAGACAAAGCTTTTAAAAAACATACTCAAAATTAAATTCAAAAAAGTATGTCTAAACTAAAAAAGAAATGAAAAACAATTAAGGATACATCAATTTAATTTTTTGTATCCAAAGTGAATGAAGTAAAACTAGAACAACAGATTTTCCTTTCTTTTTAATTTATAATTAATTGAAAATTACATTTTGTTGACTACTGTTTAAAGTAGTTTAGGATCCTCTTTTTGGATTTAATTGTAATGAATTGTATTCATTCAAAATCTAAACCTATGCGCTCAAAGAAATTTATTTTTACAGCTTTCTTTTTCCTTTTCTTTCTTTATGGCTATTCAGCTATTCAGTTTTATGAAAGTGTTCTTAATCAAGGAGTTGTTACGAAAATAACACCGACCAGTTATATTTCCTGGGGGCAGGTAGACATTGATTTTATTCAACTGAATAAAATTCCAGCGGGAAATGATGGTTTAATTAAGTTTAGTATTCAGCCTACAGAATATGTAGAAGTTTCACTGACCAAGGCTAATAATCTTAATGCTCGTTTTGGATTTATTTTTAAAACAGCCAATCACTTCACGCTGCAACTAGATGGAGTAGAAGAAGATATTGGGACCATAGGGTATAATTCAGCAGATGAATTTAGAGTCGTGAAATGTGGTATATATATTCGATTCTATAAAAACATGGATTTGTTGTATGAGTATTGCGGTAATAATACTGCTGAAGACCTGGTGCATACTACGCATGTAACCAATGCGGTGAATACAGAATTGTCACTAATTTTTGATAATAATATAACTGATTGTAATACGCTTTTTTTAATGAATCCAAATGATGATGGTTTAGTAATGCTTGTTGCACCGGATACAGAAGTAGAGTCGAATGATGTGGTGGTAACTGAAAATTTACAGGCTGAAAATAATAGCGAGCAATTAGTTTTTCCAAAAAATAAAATCATAATAGCTAGTGTATTCAATCAAGAAGGTGGCCCTGTAAAACAATTCAGAATTCGAACAACAAGATATGGGATGATTCCTGAGAATCATGCTTTGTTTGAATATATCAGAGGAAACTATCGAGTAGAATTTAAAGAAACTAAAAAGTAACATTCAATACTAAATATTGAATTAGTGAAGTCTAAAAAAATACATATAATACTTTTTAAAAAGCTACTGCTGTGTGCTTTCTTCATCTTATCCCTAGTAGGTGTTGCAAATGCTCAGCTGTCTTTTACCTTGTCTTCTGATCCCTTATTAGTCAATGGAAGGTTATCAGTAGATGGACTGGTAATGCAGGTTCAAAATAACTCGAATTTTGTAGGTGATGTTGTTGTGAATATTTATGCTGATCGATTTAAACAACACCTTATTTCGTCTTCAAGAAGTTTAATGATCAGAGAGGTGAATCATACTTTCAACTTGCAGGACATTTTTACGAACCCTGATTTTGAATGGACAAATGAAAAGTCAACCACGGTTTGTTTGCAAATCGTATCTGAAAAACAAAACCTTCCACTTGGGCTATTTTGTACTGAAGTTACCAGAGTAAAGAAGAGAAAGAATGCTCCGCAGAATATGGCAAATAAAAAGCAAGATTTTTTCGATGCAAATATTACTTATGAGTTGGAGGCATTGCCAAAAAGTACTACACCGGTCAACCATATTTTAGATTATTCCGGAGAACTGAGAATTAAAGAATTGCCATTTCGGTTTCAAGGTTTTTTTCAAAGAAACAAAGATCCTTTCCTTGATTATGAC
>CAYXQH010000283.1:0-7623 GCA_964467425.1 uncultured Saprospiraceae bacterium | reverse complement strand
ATGCTCATACGGCGTTTTGTTGTTATTACAGCTTTTAAAAGACATTTCAATTTACTTTTTCATTTTCTTTGAAAATAATTCACCTTTTACTAATAAAAATAACTATTTTCACCTTTGTAAAATCTTTGATTTCTTTTAAATCATCCAAAATTTATCCCCCCCCTCCATAATTTTGGTAAAAGAAAACTTTAATACGCACATCCAATCACCATTCCTTCTCTATAGCTTAAGCTATAGTTAATTTATTATTTTTTAAAACTACTATTGTGAACCCATTGAGAATTGTCATTGTAGATGATCATCAACTATTTAGCTTTGGATTAAAAGTATTGCTAGAGCGATCAGAATATGTTGATAAGGTATTTGTTGCTATAGAATTTGATCAAATACAAAATTTTTGTTTGAAAGAGGCCATCGATCTTGTCATTATGGATGTAAATCTAGAGAATGCCTGTGGTGCTCAATTTTCAAAAGACCTGAAAGTTAGATTTCCGGCTATTAAAATTCTTGCGTTTTCAGCTCATAAAGAGGAAAGCTATATTGCGCGAATGCTAAATGCTGGTGTTTCAGGGTATCTATTTAAAGATACAGATTTGGAAGAGTTGCTAATGGCAATTAAGCTTATAGTAAAAGGGAAAAATTACTTTGCGTCAACTTTATCTGAAATACTAATTGCCTATTCTAATAAACAAGGAACGAAAAGTGCAAAGAGGAAAGAAATACTAACCTTGAGAGAATTCGAAATACTCAATTATATAATTGTAGAAGAATTGAGTAATAAAGAGATTGCGGATCGATTGTTTATTAGCCCTCGTACAGTTGAAACACATAAACGAAATTTAATTCAAAAACTCAAGGTTAAAAATTCTATAGGCCTTGCTAAATACTATTTTGAAAATAACCAGACACTTACTGAAATCTACGGGATACCCTTAGGTTAAAATGCGTGTTTTACTTATTCTCCTTCTTAATAATAAGGAATATATTTGTATCACTTAACTTAATAACTTTTCCCTACTAGTTAAAAGGCATTCCAAACCGATCTTACTCCAACACCAATTGAATTTTTCATACAATCCTACTAAAATAAATAGCAGCAAAACTATTGTTTTGCCTAGTTGTCTATTTATAATCTATTGAAATTTAATCTTACAATTTATAATTATTTAAAATCTGAATTCAAAATGAAAAAAATTATTCTATTTTTTGTAGCAGTAGCTTTGACTACTATGACCTTTGCTCAAGAAAACCAAAGTAATGTTACTCAAGAAGGTAACAGTAATGCAGTAGAGGTAGAGCAAATTGGAAATGTAAACCAATCGCTTGTTATCCAAAATGATGACACAAATGAGTCTGTTGTGAATCAAGTAGGTTCTGCAAACGCATCTGAAGTTCAAATGACTGGTGGCGAAAATAAAGTTAATGTCACTCAAATTGGTGACCAAAACTTTGCAGTAAGCCTTGTTACTGAATCAAGTAATGTTGCAACTATTACACAAGAAGGAAATTTTAACTCTGCAAGACAAGAGTTGAATTCTCCTGATAGTGAAGCTTCTATCTTTGTAGAAGGAACTAGCAACCTTACTATTCAAACACAGTCTGGTGCTGGAAACAATGTTACTCAAGTAGCTATTGCTGGATCTGGAACTGTTGTTACTCAAGCTATTGACGGTGAAAACTCAAGATCTTATGTAACTTCTGCTTCAAGTAATGCAATTGTTGTTACGGAACAAAATGGTGTTTCTAATAACGTTGGTGTTCTTCAGGAAATGGGTGATAACAACGCTGCTTTCGTTGCTCAGACTGGAAACAACAACTTTGCAGGTGGTGAAGGAGACCCTCAACTATCTCAAACAGGTCAAGACAATACTTTAGTATTATCTCAAAACGGAGACTTCAACTCAAGTTCTATTACTCAATTAGGAGATACTAACGAAGCTGTTAATACACAGGTTAGCAATGCTAATAATTCTGTTATTACTCAGTTAGGTAATTCTAATACTGCTACAGTTACTCAGAGAGATAACTAGGATAGAAAGTAAACTTAGGAACTTACAACCAAAACAAACAAACCTGAATTCAGATTGAACACTCTGAACAGGCGTCCGAAAGGTGAAATTTAATTTTACCTTTCGGACCATTTAGTTTTTGTATCTTTAAAATGATTTATGAATAATCTGCATAAAATAATCTTTTTGCTCTTGTGTCTGTCAAGCTCTGTTTGCCTTTTTGCGCAACAAAGCCTTTCTGAAAGTGACGTACTGCTTTCTCCAGAACAATTATTGGAAGACGAACTTATTGGAAACAATAATAATGTTTTGATTAAGCAAGTTGGAAATGAAAATCAGATTGAAATAGAACAGCAAAAAGAACATTCCAATGCAAATAATTTAGCCAAAATACTACAATCAGGAAATTATAACTACATACAGGTTTTGCAAACTGGTGCCGAAAATCAGGTCGCTGTCATACAAAATGGCAATGATAATGTCTATCAACTTGACTTAGACGGTTCCAATAGCGATATTGCAGTTATACAAAACGGTACAAATAATTCTATCATCCAAAAATTGGTTAATACTAATAACGTTGATGTAGAATTTCTACAGCAAGGAAACAACAATGAAATCGAACATGTGATCGAAGGTTTAACGACCAAAGATTATAAAATCTACCAAATTGGAGATGGAATGAAAGTCATTGTACACCAGTCCACCCTTATAACACCAGATCCTAATAATTGAGTTTTAACTATTAAAACGCTTTTTATAGTTTGAACTCCCGATTTTAAAGCATTTTAAAAAATACTTATTTCAACCAAAAACTGTCATCTGATGAATAGATGGACCTCTTTTATATTGATTTTCCTGGGAGTCGGCACGATGTGCTTTGCTCAGGGATCAACTTTGGAGGCATGGTTAGATATCAGTAGAGATGAAGCCGGATTAGCGGTTATAAAGGGAATGGCAAAAAATGAATCTTCTAAACCCTTAGCCTATTCTTATTCGTTACGACTCGAAAAAAGAGCCCCCTCAGGAAATGCAATTAATACCCAATCTGGCAGTTTTACCTTAATAGAAGCAGAGCAAAAAACATTGTCCTCCATCAGTATCAACCTCGGAGCAACTTCTTTTTTTGAAGTTACCCTGAAGGTTTTTGATGATGAGAAAGTTATAGCAGAAAAAAAAATAGTGAGTGATGAAAAATTCATAGCTCATTTTCAACAACTGAAACCTCAAAAGAAAAGCAAAGAATCTCCAAACCCTCCAAAAAAGGAGATTAGCAAAAAGAATAAGAATAGTGTGACAGATGCCCTGGAAATCGAAGGATTGATTATTGATGACACTCGATCTAAAAGTGGTCGTGATTTTTATGATCAATTTTATGGAAAATGGGTCGCACCTGTTGGTGTTACTGACTTTACCATAACGATTCGCGAATTACCTGCAAGAGGACGTGCTGCTCGTGTTGCAATTGATGTGAATGGAAATACCATTATACAGCGAATGTTGCAGCCTCGACAAGATGTTATTGAACTTTTGGCAGAACAAACGGTCAACGCCGTAAAAGGTTATTTGCAGAAAAACGAAAACTTAAAAAAAGATATGGAAAACGGTGACCAAAGTGGAAGTGGAATTTTTTAATCCGAACACCGAATACCGAATACCGAATACCGAACACCAAATACCAAATACCGAACACTAATAAAAACTTACATTATGAAAAAGATAACACTTATTACAATTTTAACCTTGATGGCTTTTAGTTTTTGCCAGGCTCAGGACATGGTTTATAAACCTAAGAACCCTGCTTTTGGTGGAGATACGTTTAATTACAACTGGCTATTGAGTAGTGCTCAGGCGCAGAACCTGATTGAAGATCCTGATCTCTTAGAAAGAACACAAGGAAGCACATTAGATGATTTTGCAGAAAGCCTTAATCGTCAATTATTGAGTCAGCTTTCCAGACAATTAGTGACTACCCAGTTTGGAGAAGAGGGTTTAGAAACAGGGAATTATACTATTGGTGATTTTCAAGTTGATGTTGCTAATTCTTTAGAAGGATTGGTCATCACTATTCTTGACTCTGCAGCCGGTGAACAAACGCAGGTAATTATTCCATATTTTTAAAATGATTACTTACGTAAATTTATTTAATGCCCAGAATAAAAAACATTGATATTTAATACTCTGTGCCTGCCTGCCGGTAGGCAGGTTTAATCCGTGAAACTCTGTGTCAAAAAATATTAGACCATTGTATAAATCGCTACTTTATAAATATAGTCTTTTTTTGTCATTCAATAAGTACCCGAATTAGGTTAGAAATTAGCAAATATTGTCCGGAGTTTTATGAAATACTTTAGTTTAGCTCTTTCATTATCCCCCTTTTATTGGTAATTTTGTAAAAGAATAGATTCCCCCCTTTATCCTATTCTAGTTTTCACACAATACCAGCCTTAAAATCAATTCTGTTTTCAAAAAAAATAAATTACGGATGTTGCGGTCATCACCGCAGTGCTTATAGTATTCACGATCCAGAGAATAAAAGGAATAAAATTAAAATGGTACGTCACCTGATATTTATTGGTATTATCTTAAGTTTTTGCTCTTGTGGCAAATTACTCCAAACTCCTCGTGCCACCGAAGCTCGGTTAGGAGAGGTGACTTCAACTACTGAGGATTTAAAAAATCTTCCACCACCTAAAGAAAAAATCGTAGTCGCGGTATATAAATTTCGTGACCAGACCGGACAATATAAACCTACAGAAAACGGAACAAGTTGGTCTACTGCAGTTACGCAGGGTGCAACAACAATTTTAATAAAGGCTTTGGAAGAATCTAATTGGTTTGTTCCCATAGAAAGAGAAAATGTAGGTAACCTTTTAAATGAAAGAAAAATTATTCGGTCAAGCCGGGCACAGTATAATTCGGGAAATGAAAACCAACAACTACTTCCACCTTTGCTCTATGCAGGTGTGATTCTTGAAGGCGGAATTATTTCTTATGACGCAAACATTATTACCGGAGGGGCTGGCTTGAGATATTTTGGTACCGGAGGTGGAGGACAATATCGACAGGATCGGGTGACGATATATCTGAGAGCAGTTTCCACTAGTAATGGAAAAATTTTAAAAACAGTTTATACTTCGAAAACGATTTTGTCGCAAGCAGTAGATGTTGGCTTGTTTCGCTTTGTTCGTTTCGGAAGATTACTCGAAGCAGAAACTGGCTTTACCTATAATGAGCCTTCAGAATTAGCGGTTTCAGAAGCTATTGAAAAAGCCGTTCATAGTTTAATTATCGAAGGAATTTTTGATGAATTATGGGCTTTGGAAGAACCAAGGATGGTGGTGGATAAAGAAATTCTGGCATACAAAAAAGAAAAAGAACTTATTCCTCAAACAGATATTTTTGGAAAGAAACTAGATAATCGAAGGAGTAAACTTGCTCTTAATTTAAGTTCAACAACTTTACAATATCAAGGAGATTATCCAGAGCCTGTTTTTAGAACTGGTTTAGATGGAGGAGTTGTTTATTCCCAAAATCCTTTCTTAGGGCTTGGTCTTCATTTTGGAATGAGTCGATTAGCAACGAAACAATTTTATTCTTCAGATATCACTTACATTGATTTTGATGGAACCTATCGTTTGCTCCCATTTGATTTATTTACTCCAACCTTTAATGCTGGAGCAGGTGTGATAACTGAAAATCAAAGTTCCAGGTTTGATTTTTCAAATAATATTTACCCTAAAGCACATGTTGGTGGTGGCTTTGAATATTTATTAAGCAACCGAATTGGTTTAAAAGCTAATTGCGATTACAACTTTATTTTTAGCGATCAAATTGATGCAGTAGAGCAGGGGAAATACAATGACTTTTTCTGGAGAGTTAAGATAGGTTTGAATTTTTATTTTGGAAAAGAATTAGAAGGCACTCGAAAATTTAATTTTAATGAACGTGGAAATGGATTTTAAAAAGTGGACCATAAAAAAGTATTTCTTTTGGGGATTCCTTGGCTTATTGGTCTCTGTCTTTTCCTGTAAGGAAGATCCGATTACACCAGAATTATTTGGAAACGTATTTGGAGAAATCTTATTGGCCGATGAAAATATTCCGATCGAAATGGCTACGATTTCTACAAATCCACCTACCAGCTCTGTTTTTTCGGATCTAGATGGCAGGTTTGTTTTGGAAAGTATCCCGGAAGGTACCTATTCCTTACGAGCAGAGAAAAGTGGTTTTCTGACTCAGGTAGCAACAGTTGCTGTTTTTGGCAATCAGGATGCAAGTGTCATCATACGGATGAATAAAGATTCGCTTGAAAATTATCCACCCTCTATTCCAATGAACTCCTATCCAGCTGACGGAATGATCAATGAGCCAGTTAATCTGACCTTGCAATGGTCCGCTTCGGATATTGATGAAGATGATGTCTTACGTTATGATTTGTTATTGTTTAATTCTGATCAAACCGAGACGATAGAATTAGCATTGAATACCACAGATACTACTTTCGAATTGACCAATCTGGAATATAATACCAATTATTTTTGGCAGGTGATCGTTAATGATGGAAAGAATGATGCTGTTTTTAGTGAGGTATGGGGGTTTAAAACAGAACCTTTTCCTGATCACCGTTTTGTATTTGCAAGAGCTGATAATGGAAAGTATGATATTTTCTCTTCTGACGAATTTGGGAACGCCATCCAGCTAACAGAAAATAGCGGAAGTAATTGGCGACCAAGGATGAATCCTGGTCGAACCAAAATAGCCTACATTTCAAATATAAATATTGATCCTCAGATTTATATTATGGATCGCGATGGGAAAAATAATACGCCTGTGACTACTGTTTCTATTAGCGGTGCCGATCAATTTGAATTGGATTTTTGCTGGTCTCCGGATGGGACTAAAATTCTTTATATGAGTAATGCTAAACTGTATACGATCAATCAGGATGGTACAGGCTTAGCAGAATTTACTCAAGCACCTTTTGGTTTTACCTTTGGAGAATGTGATTGGACAGCACAAGGGAATAAAATTGCAGCGAGAACGGTAGGTACAAATCCTTACAATTCTAATATGTTTACTTTTGACGAACAGGGTAATTTTAACCTGCTCTTCTTTTCAGATACACCGGGTGGGACAGGAGGTCCTGCATTTTCTATTGATGGGAACCTAGCCTTATACACACACGATATATCAGGTTTTGAATCTACTGATGGCCGTCAATTGGATGCACATGTTTTTACAAAAAACCTTACCACCAATATTATTACAGACCTCTCTTATGAAAAGATAAATGGTACAAATGATTTCGATCCTCGATATTCACCCGATGGCAGTAAAATTATCTTTACGAATACAAATAATGACGGGATCTCTCAAAAAAATATCTGGATCATGGATGTCGATGGAACAAATCGCGAATTGCTTTTTGAAAATGCAGAAATGCCAGAGTGGAGGTGATATTAGGAAAACAGGTAGTCAGGTAGTCAGGTAGTCAGGTAGTCAGGTAATCGGGTGATTAGGTAATCAGGTTTTGGTAATTGAATAAAGATTTAAGTTAAATTCCAAATTCCAAATTCCAAATTCCAAATTCCAAATTCCAAATTCCAAATTC